>LSCF01000001.1 GCA_001577025.1 Fidelibacterota bacterium TCS55
CAATAAACTTCACTTTTAACTCATCCATGAGTTCTTTAATCTTTTTACCCATGGCCCGTCGCATGATATCCGCTTCCGCCAGTGTGAAGCCCGCCACTTCGTGAGCAATCTGCATTACCTGCTCCTGGTAAACGATAATCCCATAGGTTTCTTCCAGGATGGGTTCCATGACGGGATGGGGGTATTTGATTTTTTTCTTCCCGTGCTTCCGGGCAATAAAATCCTCAATATTGTCCATGGGCCCCGGGCGGTATAGAGCGTTCATGGCAATCAAGTCTTCAATGACAGTGGGCTTGAGTTTTTTCAAAAATTCTCGCATACCAGAGGACTCAAACTGGAAGACACCGATGGTCAACCCTTTGGCGAATAATTTATAAACTTCCTGGTCGTCCAATGGGATTTTTTCAATATTTATTTTTTCGCCCCGCTCCTTCAAGAGTTTCATGGCATTGTCAATCACCGTAAGGTTTCTCAGGCCTAAGAAGTCCAATTTCAGCAAACCCAACTCTTCCAGGCCTTTCATATCATATTGGGAGGTTACATCCCCTTGAGGAGAGCGGTATAAAGGGATGAAGTCTGTCAAGTCTCCGGGGGCAATCACTACACCGGCAGCATGAATAGATGCATGACGGTTCATTCCTTCCAACACTTTGGAATAATCAATCACTTCTTTGAATTGTCCATCTGCCGCCTCTTTTAATTCCGGACTTTGTGCTAGAGCCTCTTCTAAAGTGATATTCAAAGTAGTGGGGATCATCTTCGCCAATCGATCAATTTCTCCAAATGAATATCCCAATACGCGCCCCACATCACGGACAACCTGACGGGCTTTCATTTTTCCGAATGTGATAATCTGAGTAACGGAGTTTTCACCGTACTGGTCTTTAATATAATCAATGACTTCTCCACGCCGTTCGATGCAGAAGTCTATATCAATATCCGGCATGGAGATACGGTCGGGATTCAAAAACCGTTCGAATAAAAGTTGGTGTCGCATGGGATCAATAGTGGTAATCCCTAAAGAATAAGAAACTAAACTGCCTGCTGCCGAACCGCGACCCGGCCCTACGGGGATGGCATTATCCTTGGCGTATTTCACAAAGTCCGCCGTAATCAAAAAGTAACCTGCAAAACCCATTTTTTGAATCACTTTTAATTCATGATCCAATCGGGAATCTAATTCTGGAGTGTAGTCCCCATATAAATCCTGGACCCCTTGTTTGCAGAGAATTTTTAGATAGTCGTCAGGATCGGTACTGGGCGCATCTTGAGGAATGGGAAAGTTGGGCAAATGGTAATCGCCCATGGGGAGTTCAATATCAATACTATCTGCAATTTTTCTAGTGTTCTCGATGGCATTGGGCACATCTTTGAACATTTCATACATTTGATCCTGCGTTTTGAAATAGAACTCCGGCGTGGCATAACGAAGGCGATTGGGGTCATCACGATCTTTTCCCGTACCTAAGCAAATATGCACATCGTGGGCTTCCCAATGTTCATGTTTAGCATAATGGGCATCGTTGGTGCAGACCAATGGCAGATCCAATTCGCCTGCCAGTTTTTTCATATTCTGAATATTTTGAATCTCATCCGGGATACCATGATTCTGTACTTCTAAATAAAATCGATCATCAAATATCTCAGCAAATCTCAGCGCTGCTTCTTTGGCACCTCCCCAGTCATCTTTCAGCATCTTTTCCGGTATTTCACCCTTCAAACAACCGGATAAACAAATGATGCCTTCATTATACTTTGTGAGCAATTCAATATCAATCCTAGGTCGGTAATAGAAGCCTTCCAGATAGCCGAGAGTAACCAACTTCATAAGATTCTGATACCCTTTATAGTTCTGTGCTAATAGAACAAGATGGTTATTCCCCCAACCGCCATCGGATCGGGGTTTTTTGTCAAACCGACTACCCATAGCCACATAGGTTTCGCAACCAATGATAGGCTTTACACCTGCTTTTTTTGCGGATTTATAATAGGGGATGACACTAAACATATTCCCATGTTCTGTAAGAGCTACCGAATCCATACCCAAGTCATCTATGGTATTGACTAAGGTTTGGACCGTTTGGGCCCCGTCTAAAAGGCTGTAATCGGAATGATTATGTAAATGTACGAATTCTGAAGTCATTTAAACTGAAGTTGTTTAATCATATGAACCGTTGAAAAATACATTCTGTCCTCTTGAGACGCAATGCATTGCGTCTTACCAATTGATTAAATTTGAATTTTGAGCACGCGCTCATCGCTGTTAAAATCTTGAATCATTTCTAATTGATTGAATCCCATATTTTGAAAAATATGTTTCACTTTTTCCTGGTGAGAACCCAAGCCCACTTCTAATACAATCCAGCCGCCAGGCTTGACCAGGTTTATTGCTTTAGCTGCGATGCGATGGTAAAATGATAATCCATCCTGTTGATCAGTCAGTGCAATCCTTGGTTCATGATCGCGAACTTCAATCATGGTATCATCCAATTCTGCCTCCGGAATGTAGGGTGGATTGGAAACCAATAGATCATAAGTGTCATGGGGTACTGAGTTTAAAAAATCCATTTCCACAAATTGGATGTGCTCCACTTGATTGGATGCGGCATTATCTTTTGCCACAGTAAGGGCATCCGCTGATACATCGATAGCAGTGATGGTTGCATCTGTTTTTTCACCGGCAATGGCGATGGGAATGCACCCCGAACCTGTGCCCACTTCTAAAATGTTAGGTGACGAAATATTGCCGATACAATGGAGGGCCACATCCACAAGTCGCTCCGTCTCCGGACGAGGTATTAATACATGGGGATTTACTTTTATTTTATGTCCATAAAATTCAGTTGTCCCGGTGATATACTGAAGGGGTTCCCGATTGGTACGCCGTTTAATCCATGCTTTTAGCTTATCCAAATCTGATCGCGAAATGGGCTGTTCAAATTGAACGTAGAGGTCAATTCGTTTATAATTTAATAGATCACAAAGCAACCATTCAATTTCTTGCTTGGGGGATTCAAAACCTTTGGATTGAAAATATTCCTCACCCCATTTGAGGATATCAATCACCCGCCATATTTTATTTTTCACTTCGGCGGGTTTGACCATTTTATTCCCCCACAGATGCCAGCTGTGCTTGCTGGTCAGCCAATTTCAAATTTTCTATAATATCTGCAATATCCCCATCCATGACGCCTTCAAGGTTATATGCAGTAAAATTGATGCGATGGTCCGTTATACGTCCTTGGGGAAAATTATAGGTTCGAATTTTTGCTGAACGATCTCCAGTAGAGACCATATCCCGCCTTGCAGCTGCTCGTTCTTTTGCTAATTTTTCCTGTTCAGCGGCTAATAGTCTTGATCGTAATACTTTTAGTGCGGCTGCCTTATTTTTATGCTGAGAAGTTTCGTCCTGACAGGTGACCACCAATCCTGTAGGTATATGGGTAATGCGTATGGCAGATTCCGTTTTATTAACGTGTTGGCCACCGGCTCCACTGGCACGATAGGTATCAATTTTTAAATCTGCATCCACAACTTCAACATCCGCTTCTTCAGCTTCCGGCAATACAGCCACTGTAGCTGCAGAAGTATGGACACGGCCGCTGGTTTCTGTTTTGGGTACCCGTTGAACACGGTGAACACCGCTCTCAAATTTCAGCAAGCCATATACACTTTCACCTTTTACAGAAAAGATGATTTCTTTAAAACCGCCAATCCCAATGGCATTGGATTCCATGACTTCATATTTCAATCCATTCCGTTCTGCAAAACGGGAATACATGCGAAATAAATCTGCCGCAAATAGCGCAGCTTCATCTCCACCGGTGCCAGCGCGGATTTCTAAAATGGTATTTTTATCATCAGTAGGATCATGAGGTATAAGCAGTAGTTTTAATTCTTCTTCTTGCTTCTCTAAGTCTGCTTGCAATTCTTCTATTTCTGCTTGAGCAATATCTTTGAGCTCTTCATCGTCACCAGCCAAAATTTCATTATCATCATCAATTTGCTCTTGGGTAGCGATATATACTTTAGATTTTTCTACAATGGGTGCCAACCGGCGATGTTCTTTTGCCACTTCTGTATACCGAGTTTGATCATTCATTAAATCCGGATCCAGCATTTGGGTCTCCAACGATTCAAAATGAATAATGATTTCTCTGAGTTTGTCGATCATCCGATGGCTTCTGCTACATATTCCTTACCGGTCATTTCATCGTAATCATCGCCAAATGCTTCCTTCAACGCCGTGATAGCTACTTCTATCATATCGTCTTCTGGCTGTTTTGTGGTTATATTTTGGAGCCAAAGCCCCGGTGCTCTGAGCATGCGGAAAATGAGACTATCCCCTTTTCGGGCTGTAATTTTTATCACTTCATACGACACACCTGCCACCAAAGGAATCATGGGCAAGTGGACCATCAACCGCATGGGTAAACTGATATGACCAGTTATAGACATGATAATGGTGTCAATGACTGAAAAAACAATAATGGCGGACAGAAGCACAATAAACATGAAGCTCGTGCCGCAGCGAGGATGTTGAGTTGGAAATGATTGGGCATTGGATACGTCCACATCTTTCCCAGATTCAAAATTGTATACCACGCGGTGTTCGGCCCCATGATACTGAAAGAGGCGCTTCACATCTTTCATTAAAGAGATGAGCAATAAATAAATAATGAAAAATGTGATGCGAAATCCACCGGACACCATATTGAATGCCACTGCTTCTTTTTCTACATCCAATAATGTTGTGGTGATCCACATAGGGGCAATCATAAATAAAGTGATGGCCAACCCAATAGCAAAAACCGTAGATAAAAATTCCGTAATCGGGTTGGGCTTTTTGTCCTTCTCTTCAGGCATGGCAATATCTGCGGACCAATTCAATGTAGCCATCCCCATTTTCATTGCTTCAAATAATCCAGCCATGCCTCTGAATATGGGTTTATTCCAGAGGTTTGAGCGCTCTGCAATGGATTTGAAATCATGGCGATCTACATGCACTTTCCCTTCCGGATCTCTTACAGCCGTGGCATAGGCGCCGGGCACGCGCATCATCACGCCTTCAATTACAGCTTGGCCCCCAACAAGAATGGTGGGCTTCATTATGGATAAAAGAATGGTTTTAATCATAAAAAAATGGCTCCGGGCTGGATATACCTATCCCGAAGCCATACCTATTATAATTCGTGTTACTGGTTTGCTTTGCCGTATTTCTTCTTAAACTTCTCAATACGACCAGCCGTGTCAACCAGTTTTTGTTTTCCTGTATAAAATGGATGACACTCAGAACAGATTTCGATCCGCTGATCACCCATAGTGCTATACACTTGAAATGTATGGCCACAGGAACATACAACATTACCCAGTTTATAATCTGGATGTGCATTTGCTTTCATTGCTTACTTCCTTATAATACTCAATTTAATTGTTCTAAAACTTTTTTCACGCGATTTATTCCTTCGCGTATGATTTCTTTTCCCACCGGATATGAAAACCGAATATGCCCCGGGGCGCCAAATCCATCTCCAGGGACAGTGACGACTTTTGCCTCGTTTAATAATACATCTGACAAATCAAATGAATCGTTGATGACTTCACCTCTAAAGGACTTTCCCATATACGATGAAAAATCTGGGAATGCGTAAAATGCGCCTCCAGGCATATCACAAGATACTTCTGGAATTCCATTCAGTAAATCAACCATGAGATTTCGCCGTTCTTTGAATTTGTCCCGCATCATTTCTACTTCAGATTGATCTCCAATTAAGGCTTCTACCGATGCAGCCTGGCTAATTGAATTTGCACAGGAAGTGGCCTGGCCTTGGATTTTACTCATGGCTTTAATAATGGATTGTTCTCCGAAGGCATATCCAATCCTCCACCCTGTCATAGAATATGTTTTTGACATACTCATGCAAGTTATCACATTGGCGCCAATATGATGGTCTTGATTTAGCTTTTCAGCGCTGGTGAATTCGCCATCAAAAACCAATCGCTCATAGCATTCATCCGCAATGACCACCCATTCATTTTCTTTGGCTATACCCAAAATATTGATAATGGTTTCATTGGACCATACGCTCCCTGTAGGATTCGAAGGAGAATTAATAATCACCCCTTTTACACGATCGGATATATTGTATTGAATATCCTGGATTGTTGGCTCAAAGTTCCGTTTAGCATCTGTATCAATCAGTACGGGTGTCGCGTCTGAAAGTGTTACAAACTCAGGAAATGAAACCCAATAAGGGCTAAAGATTAAGACTTCATCGCCACCTTGAAATAGGGCCTGGCAAATGAGGTAGAGACTCTGCTTTTCACCGTTTGAAATCAAAACTTGATCTGGCGATATCACGAGTTCATTCTCTCGTTTTACTTTTTCGCAAACCGCTTCTCTTAATTCAATGGTCCCCGCACCTGCCGTGTATTTCGTTTGCCCATTATCCATGGCAGCTTTGGCCGCATTGCGAATATTTTCTGGCGTATTAAAATCCGGTTGGCCTGCGCTAAAGTTAATCACATCCACGCCCTGTGCGCGTAACTCTGCAGCGCGAGAGGTCATTTCAAGCGTAAAGGATGGCTTCACGCGGCGGACACGATCGGAAAAATTTGTCATAATAAGATCAGCTAGATACTGTGCTGTTTTTTATGGTACTCTGCTGAATTGAAGTTTACCTCATCGTCAGAAGACTGTTTGGAAACTTTTTTCCCTTTACCACGTTTTTTCGGTTTTTTGGAGGCAGGTTTTTTCTTGGAAACATTGGTTTCATATAAAGCGTCATCTTCTTCAATATCAAACTCTTCAGAGAGCACTTTTTTTCTTCGCCGCGGCCTGTCTTTGGCCGCAGGCTGTTCTGGTGGCGCTTCTCCCGGAACTTTTTTCGGCCTTGGTACTGTATCCACATCAATCTCCTGCAAGTCCGATTCCGCTACTGTTGCTTCTTCCGGTTCATCCTTCACAGCTTGTGCTTCCAACTCTTGAAGATCACCTTCGTTAAATGAGAACATTTCCGGGTTGAAAAGACCAAACATCGTGCCATAGCCCCGAGTAATACCATTTCCTATTCCCAAATAATTTGGGAGCAAAAAGTTTGTACGAAACTCGCCATTGAATGCACCCCAGTTATTTTCGTCAACCGGTTTAGGGAATAAGGAAGATAGGGTCACTTTTGTAAAAATATTTTCCTCTAACTCCATACCCATTTCTCTGGCCATAAATACAATATTCTGTCCGAGGAGTCTATTGAGGAAATTTACCCGATCTACGTTGTTTAAAAATCGATAACGATATCCAGTGGTTTGATTCAAAGCCACCCAAGGGGTAACAAACCGATAACGAATCAATTTGGTCATGGGTTGGAATCGATCTGTTTGTTCATCCACTTCAGTGTCTAACACCTGAAATGTGATATTCCCAAAATCCAGGAAATCCATTTTGGATACCATTGATTTAATGGGATCTACTCCCTCACCGATACCAACGATATAGATCTGTTCATTAAGAATCTTTACCTGCACGCGCGGATAAAGAAATTGCTGCCGATAGGAACCGTCCAACATGGGTACGATTTCCTCATCAGGGAATTGCCGCATCAGAACACCTTTGACCTGGTATGGTGTCTTACGAACTGGTTTATCTGTAAAGATTCGTACGGTTACCGTACGCACCTCTGGGTACTTAGAACTCATTTAAATGCCTCCACATTTACTACACCTAAATTAAAATGTATGGTAGAATTTAATTTTACTGGCTCATAGTTTCCATAAATTCTTCATTGGTCTTTGTTCGGCGCATTCTGTCCTGAAGGAACTCCATTGCCTCAATTACATTCATTTCATTAAGTAATTTTCTTAACACCCACATCCGTGCCAATACCTTCTTATCCAGTAGCAATTCTTCCTTACGGGTACCTGAACGGATCAAATCAAACGACGGGAATACACGACGGTCACTCAATCGACGATCTAATGCCAGTTCCATATTACCGGTCCCTTTAAATTCTTCAAAAATAACTTCATCCATTCGGCTGCCAGTATCGATCAGTGCCGTGGCGATGATGGTTAAACTGCCACTCTCTTCTGTATTTCGAGCGGCACCAAAGAATTGCTTCGGCTTTTTCAATGCATTGGCATCCACACCACCAGATAGAATTTTTCCACTGTGAGGAATCACCGCATTGTGGGCACGCCCCAACCGTGTAATACTATCTAGCAATATGACTACATCATCACCGAATTCGACCATACGCCGTGCTTTTTGGATCACCATCTCGGCCACAGCTACATGACGTTCAGGCGGTTCATCAAACGTGGAGCTAATCACCTCAGCGTCTACATGACGCTTCATGTCTGTCACTTCTTCAGGTCGTTCGTCGATGAGCAGAATAATCATCTTTACTTCAGGATGATTTTTTGTGATGGCGTTAGCCACTTTTTGCATAAGGACCGTTTTACCTGTTTTGGGCTGGGCCACAATGAGACCGCGCTGCCCCTTACCAACAGGGGAAATCAAATCCATTACCCGAGTAGAGAGATCCTTTGGATTGACCTCCAAATTGAATTTTTCTTCCGGATATAATGGAGTCAAATTGTCAAATAAAATGGCCCGCTTGAGTTCTTTCGGATCCTGCCCATTCACCTGATCTACCTTTAATAAGGCATAAAATCGTTCTTTTGATTTGGGCGGACGAATTTGTCCTGCCACTTCATGGCCGGTTCGCAATCCAAATCGTTTAATTTGGGATGGACTTACATAAATATCATCAGGGCCGGGCAGATAGTTAAAATCGGGGCTACGGAGAAATCCATACCCTTCATTTAATACTTCCAGCACACCGCGGGCGGTTACGCCGCCTTCTTTTTCAGTTTGTGCTTCTAGGATTTTGACAATCACTTCCTGCTTATTCAGTCCTGAATACCCTTCAATATTCAGTTGACCAGCAAGATCTGCCAATTCCTTGATTTTTAACTTTTGTAGTTCATTAACATTCATATAGAAATAACTTTCTTTAAATGATTAAAAAATTTTGAGTTTGAAATTTTTTGGAGAATTGCCTTGTGGGGGCTATAAAAAAGCGCTAAAGACAAAGCAACTAGTGGGATATTACAGTATTTTAAATTAAAAATCCAAATTTATCGAAAATTTCCTTTGCAACATAATGGCTGCCAAATATCAATGCGGGTCTGACCTCCTCACGGGATAGATCGATTAAATCGTTTAGAGTATCTGGAAAAGAATTATTGATGGAAAAATTTTTTAAGCCATTATCAGATAAAATATTCCCGAGCGCTTTACCGGTAAGCAATCCATATTTTGTACCGCCGCTAAGGATCAATTCTTCAAATTGATCCTGTAATGCAGATACGATTAGGTTGGATTCTTTATCTCCCTTCATAACAAATAGACCAATAGGCCGACAATCAAATAATTGATTTACTGTACGGAGTACAGCACCAATGCCCTCTGCATTATGGGCCACGTCATAAAAAATGGTCGGTGATGTACTCATGACCTGCAGGCGGCCCGGCCATTCGGTATTGGTTAGTCCTTTTTGGATAATGTCATGAAACAGTTTTGGATTAAACGTCTTTGCAATGTAGACAGCCAAAGCTGCATTCACGGCCTGATGTTGGCCTAAAAGTGGCGTGATAAACTCCTCACCATCTATATCGAATGCTGTCCCCGATTTATCGTATTGAATATCATCTGAGAATGTAACGGTTGTTATAGGTGCATTCTGACTTTCAGCTGTTTTAATCAGCAGCGCTTCTACATCCATATCCTGATTAGAAATTAAAACCGGTGTATTTCTTTTTATAATACCGGCTTTTTCATTTGCGATCGCGAGAATATTATCCCCAAGGATGTCACGGTGATCCATAGAAATAGGTGTAATGGCCGTGAGAACCGGTTTTAATACATTTGTTGAATCCAATCGGCCGCCCAGCCCGGTTTCAATTATGGCTACATCCACACGGTGATTACGAAAATGATCAAAGGCCATGGCTGTTGTTGTTTCAAAAAATGTGGATTCAATGGCATCAATGTCGTTTTTGTACTGATCCACGAAGGTAACAATTTCATCGTCAGTGATGGGCTCTCCATTCACACGTATTCTTTCATTAAATCGGATTAGGTGAGGAGAAGAATAGAGGCCCACCTTTAATCCGGACTCCATTAAAATCGAAGCCGTCATGGCGCAGGTGGATCCCTTTCCATTGGTGCCAGCCACATGAATGGATTGAAAATGGTCTTGAGGGTTACTGCATCGACCTAATAATTCACGGGTATGGGACAGTCCAACCTTGATACCCAGTCGCTGCAAATTATATAAATAATCTAAAAGGGAATCAAATTCAGTGGATGTTGAAGAAAGGAGCATGGTCGATTTCTATACCTAAAAATTGACGGCCGACGCGCTTAAATCGAACCGGCAAATCAGTGACATAATTAACTTTCAGCTAGATATTGTTCGCGTGAATAGCGGAACTTTACAATTGCCTTATATATGGAATTGGCAATGGCTTGCCTATATTTTGGATTTCGGAGATTTTTCTCTTCATTCCGGTTTGTTAAAAATCCAGCTTCAATAAGCACATTCGGCATGCTTGCCCCGATGAGTACATGGAAACCTGCCTGTTTTACACCGCGATTTTTGGATTTGATTTTTTTCGCCATTTCCTCTTGAATCATGGCTGCCAATTCTTCGCTTTCTTTCATATATACACTTTGCGCCATGGTGGCCAAAATCAAATTTTCACCCGAAAGATCTTCATACTTGTTCTTGGATCGATCTTCCAATTTTATAGCTTCATTCTCTCTGGATGCCACTTCAATGGCATCTTCCGTTTTCCCTGGTCGAAGCAAATAAGTTTCATATCCATATGCCGTTTTATTTGGGTTTGAGTTTAAATGAATACTTAAAAACATTTTTCCATTGGATTCATTGGCAATTTTTGTTCGTTTCCACAAGGGTATGAATACATCTTCCTCCCGAGTATAAATCACTTTCAATTTTGTATTTTTCTCTAATAAAAGGCCCACCCGCTTGACAATATCCAACGCGAGGTCTTTTTCTTTTGTTCCCCTTCTGCCAATAGTCCCAGGGTCTTTGCCCCCATGCCCCGCATCCAATACAATGGTATCCAATTTCCATCGATCTTTTACTTTTTTGATTCGCGCCACACTATTATCCATAGGTGTGCGAAGAGATACTACAATTTCACTGGGATCTTTACTTTGATATAATTCGTGATTGATCACTTTGGTTCGCATCTGAAATGCCAACTGTGCCGATTCACCCAATTGATCGGCCGCAACACTTTTAATGACGCCCCGCGTGTCGCTTCTTCTGATTTCTGTGGTGTCGACCAACGCCCCTGCAACTGTGATGTAAAACCAACCATTTTCGTGAAAGAATGAACTGATATTTCCATCCGGAAAATTATTGCGCGTCTGAATTCTTAAAATGGTTCCATTGGCTTTTTGGGATATGTTCACGCCCATAATGGTGAATGATTTAATATCAATATCCAACACCATACGGCGAGGATCGTATTTTATTCCGGGCAATGTCGTTCGTTTTAAAATATCAAAAAAAGATTCAGCAGGCAAAAAGATATCATTTCCGGCCTGAATCGCGTAGGCTGGCATTTGATATACTTTTTCATCAATGAGAATAAAACTGCTATTCCCTGAAATTTTAATCCGATGGTCACCAATATAAAGGACCATCTTTCCTCGTGCTTCATTCACAAAAGGTTCCCGCTTCGCTAATATACGAGAAACATCCCGGGTAGATACGAAGGTTCCTCGAAGCCTATCCAGTGTTTCTATATCATCCATAGAGTTATTAACCCGATTCACAACTCGTATTGATCCGCCCATCAAGGATGACAGGATTAAAATAAATATGAAAAGTTTAGTGCAGATGCGATGAATCATAGGTGCGAAATTATCCTGACTATAAACGAGATACAATAAGCGGTCATAAGTTTGCTTGAAATAATAACCCGCCCTGAACAATTGGGGATGCATTGAAAGAAAAACCAGTAAAATGTGTTTTGATTCGAATGCCCATCCGTACATCCAGCGATGGAAGAAACAAAAGTTTAAATCCCGGCCCATGCCCTGATTTTGTAAATAACCGCGAATGCATTTCTCCCGGGAGGTTGACATCCCAAAAGTAAATGCGTGAGTTATAATCATCTACCTTTGCCATCATCCAATCCAATTCTAATTGGTATTTGGGGTGATAAAATGTGAATCGAAAATCAATTCCTTTCCCATAAGTGAAATCTTTAACGCCAGACTTGACCCATTGGGCCTTTAGTTGAGACCGCCATAATTTGGATCCATATTTATGTTCTAAGCGAAAACTTTCCTTTCTCAACTCATCTTCAAAAAGTCTTGGACCATATATCAGCATTTCATCCTCATCTTTTTGATCAAATTTTAATTGGCCGATAATATGGTGACGACCAAATCTGGATTCTGTTCTGACGCCTAGTACCTGTTTATTTATATTTTTTACAACATGAAAAGCCCAATCAGCATACACCATAATTCGTGTGTGATTTACTCTGAATGTACCGCCTTGAAAGATGCCTTTTTCAGAAACAACCCGCCCCTGCCATGCGGCCATTGGATTGCTTGTTTCACCCAATGATCCATTTCTCAAGTCCCGAAAATGAATCACATATTGAAATGGCTTCTCTTCATATTGAAATGCCAAAACAAATGATGGGGTACCGATTCCGTGGGATGCTTCAGCTGCCAACTCAATTTTTCCTTTTTCAATGCCGCCAAAAATAGATTGCGTCTTTTCGGAGACAACCATCCCCCATTTATTGGAAGCATTTTCCTGCATATAAATACCCATGCCTCCATAATGATTTATACCGCCGCGGCCATTCACCTCACCTATTGAAATTAAGATCGAGTGATTATTGATTGTTTTTTTGTATGCACCTCCGCGAATTCTATTGGTGGATGTTGCGCTATTATATCCCCTCATTCTAGCATCGGTCGTGGCGCCTTTTGATATAGTGCTAAATCCCCGCCTTGCAGGAAATGAGCGCCCTGCATTCAACCCAAATCCGTAAGCAATGGACTGATCTCCAATAATCCATAATGACGATTTATTAGCCGATCCAAAATAAACACTTCCATCATTGGCGATATGTTGCTCATATTTATTCCGAACACTTAGAATACCCGTTTCAAAACCTTTCATATAAGATTTTCCATGCCATCGATATCGTGTATCATCAGATATTGCAGATAGTTGCTTCATGACAATTTTTGGATAAATCCCCTCATTTTCATTTAATGCATTGATTATCAGCTTCAACACTGATGACATCTCCTTTGCCTCTCTTAAATATGATTCATCATTTTGATTCAGTGCCTGTTTAATTAAATGGTAATCCGAAGCTGATAATATAGATAGTGATTGTAAATCCTGGAGGGCAATTACATCTATCCCGGACGTTCTGGACAGAAGATCATCAATTAAGATGATTTCATCTTCATGGATGTCTTCTGATTCTTCCTGAGGAATTAATCCAAAGATGTCTTCATGAAATTGGGCTGATACAGGTTCACTGCCTCCTAAAAGGAAAATGAAACTCCATCCAATGAGACGGCCCCAGTTCTGGGTGATTTGCCAATGCATAATTTATATTTATTGAATAAATTTTTAGTCCGATCGCGCCAGTCATTTGACCTGTATTCGATATGTAACCTGTTTGAATCTGAAGCCATGGTTTTGGCTGAATACTAAATCCTGACTTTATTTGACTTGAATAATCCGTATCCTGTTCCCATTCGAGTAATACAGTTACCGTGCGAATGGGTTGAAATACTATTGTAGATATAATTAATTGAGGTAATGCATCATTCGATTGCCCAATGGTAGGACCATTTATATTATGGAGTATGGTCCCCCACTTAATTTGATTCGTGACTTGAATGTGCCAAGACAAGGATGTCCCTAAAGATTGAGCAGCCCCATAACCGGGAATTGACAGTGCATAAAGATTGGTGGATATTCCAATACCCATTCGATTTTTAATTTTATGCCCGTATCCCATCGAAAATACGGATTCTCGATATTGTTTTGTGCCAAATGTCCGTAATCCAATGGCCATGCCATTCCCCTTTATTGGAAATGCTGCCGCAATACTATGGTGAGTCAATTGGCGCATGTTGAATTTCTGTCCCGACAATAGGGACACCTGAAGATTGTTTTGTTTTGCTAATGAGGCTGGATCCATAAATGAACCCGCCGGGTTTGAAAAAATATTATAATAGGATAAACCGAGCCCCACATTTAATGGCGGTTGCGTTAGGTGTTCGAATGACGCCGACAGAGTCCCTGTCGCATAAATAGATAGGGTGATATATAACTGTATATAATTCAAATCATATGGAAACAAAAACGCCCCGCATTTCTGCGGGGCGTCCGTCAACTTATTTTTTGGTACTTATTTTTTATACCAAAATACGATGAGCATCAATGCAAGCAAGCCAGCAAATCCGGCGTCGCCGAATTTACTCATTAAGTCGCCTATACCTGCGATGACACCAAAGTAGTCGTCAAAGAGAATGCCGACCACGATGCCGAGGACAACCAGTCCTTTTAAAAGACTAGTTACTTCTCCGATAAACGAGGTTACGGCTTCAAAGGCCTTATTCATTTGTTATCTCCTAGGATTATTAAAGCAGAAAGGGGCCCAAAAGGGCCCCTTTATTCTACTGGTTAACCTGCGAAAGATACAAATATTAACAAGGCCAATAGACCGGCGAATCCACCATCTAGGAAGGATTCTACCAAGTCAACAATTCCGCCGATGGGATCAAACCCAGTCGAGTAAAGGATGTTCACAAATACAAACATCACAATAAGTGCTTTAATTAAGCCAACTACGGAATTGGCAATACCCTGTACGGTTGAAGTAAAATCAGCCATTAGGTTCCTCCTTGGTTAGGTTTCAATTGAACAAAAAAGGGGGCAGGTATCCCTTGCCCCCTTCTGGTTCAATTCTTTCGCGTTTCGAGTATGTGGTTATCTGTTCCACTATCATTTCTATCACTCGAATTTAAACACAAAATAGAATTAATCAATAATTTTTGAATAAAGTCATTTTTTCAACCTTTTCTCTTCGTGAATCACCCAATAAGTGCCTAAAATCTAGCTTATATTTCATAAATGAAATTTTGGAGAATACCATAAAGTGGCAAACATTTCACATATTTTAGGCCGAGAAGTGCTCGATTCAAGAGGGAATCCAACTGTAGAAGTTGAAGTTCAATTACAGGATGGAGCCACGGGCAGAGCCATCGTGCCTTCCGGCGCATCTACCGGGGAACATGAAGCTGTAGAGCTTCGTGATGGGGATCAATCCCGATATGGTGGCAAAGGCGTCCAGACAGCTGTATCCAATGTAAATACAACAATTGCTGATACCTTAATCAACGCAGATGCCGATAATCAATCGAATATTGATAAAATGATGATCGATCTGGATGGCTCCCCCAATAAAAGTAATCTTGGTGCCAATGCGATACTGGGCGTCTCCATGGCTGTAGCCCATGCTGCAGCAGAATCCAATGGGCTTCCATTGTATACATCTCTCGGGGACTCTGAATCCGCAACCCTGCCCATCCCCATGATGAATATTCTCAATGGCGGAAGCCACGCAGACAATAATGTGGATATCCAGGAATTTATGGTTTTCCCCATTGGCGCTGAATCATTCTCCCACGCACTTCAAATGGGGACGGAAACATTCCATCACTTAAAATTTGTTTTAAAGCAAAAAGGGTTAAACACCGCTGTGGGAGATGAAGGCGGGTTCGCTCCCAATCTACGCTCCAACGCGGAAGCGGTTGAAGTCATATTAGAGGCCATTGAAAAAACGCCCTATTCCTTAGGTAAAGAATTGTATTTGGCGCTGGATGTGGCTTCAAGTGAGATTTATTTAGACGGTCAATACCACTTGGCCTCAGAGGGTAAAACTTACTCATCTGAAGAAATGGTAGATTATTTGAAGTCCCTTGTGGATCAATACCCAATTGTTTCTATTGAAGATGGGCTGGATGAAAATGATTGGAAAGGCTGGGAGATGTTAACCCAATCTATTGGGAACCGTTGCCAAATTGTTGGTGACGATCTTACTGTTACCAATATTCATCGCCTCCAACAGGCAATTGATGGAAAAGCCATGAACGCCATCCTGATAAAATTAAATCAAATCGGTACGGTTACAGAAACCATTCAAGCCATTGAATTAGCAAAAGCAAATCATTATGGCGCCATCATTTCTCATCGATCCGGTGAAACAGAAGATGTAACGATTGCGGATTTCTCTGTGGCCATGGGCATGGGGCAAATTAAAACAGGGTCTGCCTCCCGAACGGATCGCATCGCCAAATACAATCAACTCCTTCGCATTGAATCTGCCTTGGGCGTAAATGCAAAATATCCCGGGATAGACGTTTTAGGGAAGTCTTGATCAAAAGAGGGAAATCCAAGCGTAAAAGGCGAAAGACGTCACCACGGACATCTTCAGTGGATGTGCAAAAGCGAATTATACGGGCCATCTTGATTATGGGCGCTGTGGCGCTGATAATTATTTTCTTTTTCGGCGATCATGGACTCTATCAACTCTATACTTTGAAAAAAGAACGGAACCAGATTCAAGAAAATATCAATCAATTACGCGAAGAAAAAATTGCACTGGAAGGTGAAAAATCAAAACTCCAGACTGATCAAAAATATATTGAGGAGCTGGCCCGGGTAAAATACCGTATGGCGAAAAAAGGAGAGAAAGTCTTTAAGGTGATTGAGAAAAAAGATAAGAAAGATTAATCTTTCTCCAAATCCCTTCCCAGGTGACGGCTGTGGATCATTAATTCATCTTTTTCATCTTCTGTTAATCCGTCGTACCCCACCTCACTGATTTTATCCAATAACCGATCTATATTGTGCTGCATTTTCATCCGGCGCATATCACGTTTTTCTGTCTTTTTATACTTCATTTCCGCCAGCTTTGAATTAAACAATATACGAAATTTTGGCCACGTCCATGGTGACTTCAAATAGATATACCCAATCAACATCCCTGATAAATGGGTCAAATGGCTAATATTTGATCCGCTGGCACCCCAAGACGAGACAAAAGCAATAGCACCTAAAAAGATGACAAAATATTTTACTTTTACTGGGAATAAAAAATATATGAGCACCTTCCGATTGGGAAACATAAGTCCATATGCCAAAAGAATACCGTAAATGGCGCCGCTTGCCCCGATTAAAACCGCATAAGCATTGCCTATATTGAAGGCCAGCCACACCAATCCGGCTCCCATGCCGGTGACAAAATAATATTTTAAAAATTCTCGTCGACCCCAAATGGATTCCATTTCAGATCCGAACATCCACAAAACAAACATATTCATAAAGATGTGAAAAAAATCACCATGAATGAACATATAAGTAAAGGGCTGCCAAACGAGTGGCCATACATCTCCGGGTGAAAGTCCAAAAATTTCTGCTAAATCAAACTGGCTTAAGGCAAGATAGCGAAAAAGAAACATGGCTACATTCGCTATGATGAGCACTTTAATCGCATCAGTAAAATATTGCGGTTTAAAGGCGATATTGCCTTGTTCTGATTGGAATTGGTAACGCATCTTAATTCAATTAATTCGTCAATTTATACAGAATTATATTTATTTCTGTTCCCTATTTATTGATTCAATATATTTGCAGATCGATATAAACCCTCCGCCGCTTGTAGAATCTTCAGCCTTAGTTGAGGCGAATAATCCGGGCGGTCATCTAAAAATGAATTTACGATTTGAACAGCATTTTCAGATTGATGCCCCCCCAAGGTTGCGCTGATAAACCGTGCAGGAAAAAAGATGTCTCCTGTCCGTTGAATTTCTTCTAAGAGCTCTAAACTGGGGAGAATATATTTTTCAGCTGATACCGCTCTGATGGGATGGTTCAGATAGCCCACAGCCGATTGAACCCATGGTTCACGTGCACGATTTTCTTCTTTTTTAATGGATTCGAAAAATTCATCTCTAACATTTTCTTCATTGGATAGTGCTGGCATAATAAAAGCGAATCGTGCTTTTCGATCGGGATTGTTGATACGGTCTAATTGGGTATTTAAAATAGCCTGGTTATCTGATTTCCCCCTAAGGGCCAATTCGGATGCCAATGCAATATAATCTCGCTCAGATAAGGGTAATCCCGATATGGATTCCTCTTTAGCCCAAACGCGCTTTAGCCATGTATAGCCACTATCCGTAAGGGTGATGGATCGCAACGACCGAAAGAAGGTGGATTTTAATGAAATAGATTCGGCACTATCCAGATGGAACTGATAGGATTTTTCAAGTTTCTCCGCCAAGCCTATCCGTTGCTCTTGGGTTAAATAGGACCAATAAGCGGAATTGATTCGTCCCAGTATTCGCTGAATGTTTAGAATGTCATTTTCAGATTCTAGCGCCTTCAATCCTAATTCAATAACTTGAGATGGAATTGCATGGCCATAAAGCATATCATCCCAGATGTTCAGCCACGCCGTTCCCCGGACCATTGGATCTTTAATCTGGGGCAAATTCGCCAATAAATATGATCGTGAAGCATCATCCATTTTGAAATATCCATAACCCACACCTTTTCCATTAGGCAGGATATAGTTGGGTAAGGGTAGTCCCTTTACATCATGAACGGTCACCCGCCGTTTATTCATAAATACAGGATGAATATTATCTGCTTCATCATAACCCAATCGCAGATTGAAATGTTGCATCCATTTTCGGTTCTTTTTCTTGGGGTCAGATTGTTCCAAATCAAATTTTAAAATGCGACCATTCTTATCAATTTTTATATCCATTTCAATGGTGGGCCGATCCGGTTCATCCACCCATACTTGACTCCAAGATGTAAGGTCTTCTTCTGAAAGATCATCCAAGATTTTAATGAGATCCGGCCATGTGGCATTTTCAAAAGCATACGTGGATAAATAAGTTTGCATTCCCTTTTGAAATGTCTCTTCACCCACCATTAATTCAAGATGCTTCATGACCACGGGTGCTTTGGCATAAATGATTGAACCATAAAGCGTCCCTGCCATATTAAGGTTTTCTAATGGCTGGCGAATTTGGTTGGCGCCTTGGCTTCTATCCACGCCATATGCAGATGCGTAATTACTCAAAAACCGTAGATCATGGTTTATTTCTGGAAATGCCGGGTTAACGATTTTTCCGCCCATAAATCCCGCAAAGACCTCCTTTGTCCACACGTCATCAAACCAATTCATGGTGACCAAGTCTCCAAACCACATGTGTGCAGTTTCATGTGCAATGAGTCCAGCGCGACTTAAATACTGGCTCTTTGTGGCTGAGGATTCCAAAAATAAACTGGCATCCTTATAAAAAATGGCACCGGGGTGTTCCATCCCGCCATATTGAAAACCTGGGATCAATGCAAAATCAAATTTTTGAAACGGGTACTTTATACCTGTGTAATTTTCCATCCATTCAAGGGCATCTCCGTGGAGGTCAAAAATGGCATCTGCATTTCTGGCAACCTTTGAGGAATCCGTCTCCCGATGAAACATAGTCATCTCGTAACCATTCCGGCTTTGGGTGATGATGTCAAACTTACCTGTAGCGAATGCCAATATATATGTGCTTACTGGCTTCGTTTCACCAAAATAAAAGGTCCTGCTGTTTTTACTTTTTTCTTCTTTAATCAAGGGTCCATTTGCTAATGCGTTCCAATCTAGTGGTGTATGAAGCGTAAGGGTGTATTTCCCTTTCAGGTTGGGTTGATCAAAACATGGGATGGCGGTAGCAGCCCTGTCCGGAACAAATAATGTATAGAGAAATTCTTCATTTCGATTCAAGGACATATCTCCTGCTCTGAACTGAATCGTCACTTCATTTTCTCCCGTCTTAAAATGCTGAGCGGGAATAACGATATGTTCAGACTCGGCCTGATAATCAATGGCCTCACCCTGCATCATCACATTGTGAATATAATTTGATGGCTGACGAAAATCTAAAACAACATCTTGGTCTGTTTTTGATAGTTGAAACCGGATGGTTTCTGAACCATGAATGGGTTTATTCATATCGCCGGGGATGTCTAATTCTATTTCATATCGAATATTTGAAATGGTTTGTTTCCGGTGCTGCGCCAATTCCCAAGAAACGCCGGGATTGATTGCTACTTGTTTGGACTCACAACTAAAACACAATATTGAAATCATAAGAATTATGCGATTCATGAGGATAGCAT
Organism: Fidelibacterota bacterium TCS55; assembly: GCA_001577025.1. Classification (GTDB taxonomy): domain Bacteria; phylum Fidelibacterota; class Marinisomatia; order Marinisomatales; family TCS55; genus TCS55. The sequence goes on from LSCF01000001.1 coordinate 20,331, forward strand.
CTTACTTAATCTATAATTTTTGACTCTGTTTTTTGGATTGACTAATGGTGTCTGTTTGCTGAATTCTGCTTCATCCACTTTTAGTTGGGGACGTGTATATAATCGTACCCTCAAATTCATTTTCTCTTTAGCTTGGGTCATTACCCATGCAGCGGCAACAAAAAAATCTCTGGGTAAAATTCCATTTAATGCATTGAAGCCGTAACGGCGCAGGCCATCTCGAATCATGGTGGTGCAACTATTCCGGATAAAGTTGAAATCTCGATATTTTTCTGGTGCATCCGGATCGGTCGGTGTTCTGTGAATTCTATTTAAAGTATCATGAAAAATCCCTGACAGCTTTTTAGTATCAAGACCTTCAATATAAATCACATCAATAGACCGCATGAAATTCCGACCGAACTTATCATAGTATGAAGTGCCATCATCCATAATTTCAAACGCTCCCGTTCTTGGCGACGGGGCAAACTCTCCTAAGGCGGGACGATACATGAATTCACCTTCATCCATGGTTTCATTTTCATTCAGCAGGTGAGAAAAATTGAAAAACTCACCATTCACATTAATGGCGTTGTGGCCAAAGGTGGATGCGGGATACTTGACTAGCCGTTCATTATAATAAATTTCAACATAGGGTGTTTCAGGTTTGGGCTGATGGGGCCACATTAAAATAATGGGCTGACCTTTTGTATAATCTTTTTGGGTCACTTCTCTAGCACAAACCAATTGGCCTTTCCAATGTTGAATATATCCATCCCAGATTAATCGATCTTCAAAGTGCCGCTGTCCATTTTCGGATTTAATAAAATGGTTTCCGTTTTCAGCGGTCAATATCCCTGTTACAGTCATGATGCGACCATTTCTCTTAAAATTTGAAGTGACTTCAAATGCTTCACCCCCTCAAAGTGAATCCCTAAACAGGTAGTAAGGTAACTGCTAATTACTTGTCGATCTTTTGCGTTAACAATTAGATTTTTATTCATTCCACTTTTCCCCTGCTCAAAAGATTGAAAAATGGCTTTAGAATTGGGACTGCTGTATGGATCGGGCAAGGGGATAAAATCCAATTCTGCCTGTGAAAAGTCCGGTTTAAATCCGAGCATTGTTAATAATTGATATTGATAAAACCAGTAGGCCAGATTCAATTGATTATCTTCATCTTCAACTGTGATTAAGGCCGATTCTAAGGCATCATACAAATCGGGATGCGCATCATGATCTGTCAAACATTTATCGGTTAATTCAATCATGGCCATGGCGTAGGCAATTTTTTTCAAATCCGTGGCAATCCGTTTCCAGGAATGGGCGAATGCTGTTTTTGATATGGTCTGTAAATCTCGGCTTTCTTTAAAATAAAAAACCAAGTCTAAACAATTGGTCGGCTGAAAATAAGCGCCCATGGGTGATTTCTTTCGATGAGCGCCATGGACAATAAAACTGACTTTCCCCAAATCCCGGACGAAACACCGGGCAATGATACTGGTCTCGCTATAGGGAAACCGCTTGAGAACAATTGCGGTTGAAGTGGTGATCAATATGCTTTGGCGAAAATGACTTCGTGCTTGGCAGGCTTCCCTGAGTAAATACAGGTCATCCCTTCTGGATTTTCATCAAATGGTATCAACCGAATGGTGGCTTTTGTATCATCTTTAATGGCCATTTCACTTTTTTCGGTCCCGTCCCAGCCGCAGCGAACAAAACCGCCTTTGCTTATAATCACATCCTTGAATTCATCATAAGTAGAAACGGTGCATGTGTTGGATTCACGGAAGGCTTTTGCCTGTTCTAGCATATTAACCTGGATTGCATCCAACAAAATCGGTACTTGATTGGCTAAATCTTCTTTTTTCAGTACCTGTTTTTCACCATTATCTCGACGTGCCAATACGGCATTACCATTCTCTACATCTTTCGGGCCCACTTCTAAACGAAGGGGCACCCCTTTCATTTCCCATTCATTGAATTTGAATCCAGGACTTCCTTTACGCCAATCCTCATGAATGCGAACCCCCTGATCTCTGAGTTCATCCAAAACTGGCGAGATATATTCGGATACGGTTTTTCCCCCTTCTTCATCCCTGAAAATAGGAATGACCACCACTTGATAGGGTGCAATTTTGGGCGGAATGCGTAACCCTTTATCATCGCCGTGGGTCATAATAACACCGCCTACAAGGCGCGTGCTCACACCCCAACTGGTGGCATAGACCAATTCTTCTTTATTGTCCTGCGTTTGAAATGTGACATCAAATGCCTTTGCAAAATTTTGACCCAGATTATGGGATGTGCCCGCCTGAAGCGCTCGCTTATCGCCCATCATGGCTTCGATGCAATAGGTCCGATCTGCGCCAGCGAATTTTTCCGATTCTGACTTCAGCCCTGTATGGACGGGTATGGCCAAATAATCTTCAGCCAATTTTCGATACAGTTCTAAAATTAGTAATGTTTCATCTTCAGCTTCTTCGGCGGTGGCATGGGCTGTGTGCCCTTCTTGCCAGAGGAATTCTGTTGTTCGTAAAAATAACCGTGTTCGCATCTCCCACCGAACCACATTTGCCCATTGATTAATTAATAGTGGTAGGTCTCGGTAAGATTGAATCCATTTTTTATACATGGACCAAATGACCGTTTCAGATGTGGGTCTGACAATGACCTCTTCTTCTAACTTGGACTCAGGATCTACAACAATGTTCTGGGTTTCGTCTGTCTTTAATCGCGTATGGGTGACCACAGCGCATTCTTTTGCAAACCCTTCTACATGTTCTGCTTCTTTTGCTAAAAAGGATTTGGGAATGAATATCGGAAAGTATGCATTTACATGGCCTGTTTCTTTAATCATGCCATCGAATGTTTCTTTGATAAGATCCCACATGGCAAACCCATAGGGCTTAACCACCATGGTTCCTTTCACTGGACCATAATCAGCCAGCCCTGCTTTGGTTACCACATCGGTATACCATGCGTTATAATCTTTACTTTGTGGAGTGACGCCTTTTGCCATTGATTTCTCTTAAAAATTTGATGGAGAAATTACCGGCTTCATTTAGGCCTTCCAATGGAATTTGTCATATGAATTAATTGGGGGTCATACACTTCCATCATTATTTTCATCCCCTTGGAATCAATGAAGGAGGTCTCCTTGAAAAATCATTTTGTTCTACTTTCAGCCCTATTTCTTTTTGGATGCACATCTGAAAAGGCGGATATGGTTATCAGCAATGGTATCATATATACTATGGATGATTTCAATCCACTGGCAGAAGCGGTCGCCATTCGTGAAGGAAAAATTATTGCTGTCGGCTCAGAATACGCCGTGGGATCCTATATTGGAAGCGAAACCAAAATATTGGATTTAAATGGAAAAACCATGGTGCCAGGCCTCATCGAAGGCCATGGCCATTTTATGGGTTTGGGTTATGCAAAAATGCGGCTGGATCTATCCACAGTTAACAACTATGATGAATTAGTGGATATGGTGGCCGATGCCGTAATAGAAGCAGAGCCCGGTGAATGGATATTGGGACGCGGTTGGCATCAAAGCAAATGGGATCCTGAGCCTGTGACTTTAGTGAAAGGATTTCAGACCCATGAAAAACTAAGCAATGTTTCACCCGATAATCCCGTTTGGCTGACTCATGCCAGCGGTCATGCCGCATTCGGAAATGCAAAAGCCATGGAAATTGCAGGTGTAACCGCCGAAACTGAATTTGGATTTGGGGGCGAAATCATTAAAGACCTTCAAGGCAATCCCACCGGTGTATTTAATGAACGGGCCCAAGGGCTCATCAGCAAACATGTGGAATTTGAAGGGGAAGAGAGCAGCCAGCGCGCTTTGGAATTGGCCGTAAAAGCCTGCCTTGAAAATGGCATCACTTCTTTCCAGGATGCAGGTTCAGGTTCGAGTTCAATTCAAGCATACCGAGATGGTTTATCGGCTGATGCGCTCCGTGTTCGTCTATATGTCATGCTATCAAGTCGAGATCCTGAATTATTAAAAACATGGTATAAAAAGGGGCCGGAAATTGGTACGGGGAATGATTATCTCACCATTCGGTCCATAAAACTTAACGCCGATGGCGCATTGGGCTCCCGCGGTGCATGGCTATTGGATGATTATACCGATCGGCCGGGGCACTTTGGCATGGCCACCCAATCAATGGAATATGTATATGAAGTATCCAGAGACGGCCTTGCCAATGGATTTCAGGTGAATACTCATGCCATTGGTGACCGCACCAACCGAGAAGTATTGGACCAATATGAAAAAGTGTTTAATGCCAAACCGGGGTTGGCCCAAGACCACCGTTGGCGAATCGAACACGCCCAACATATTGACCCATTGGACATCCCCCGATTTGGGGCTATGGGTGTGCTTCCCTCCATTCAAGGGATTCATATGTCCTCTGACCGTCCTTGGGCGATTGACCGTCTAGGCAAAAAACGAATTGTTGAAGGTGCTTATGTTTGGCGGGATTTAATTGATTCCGGTGCCATTTTAATTAATGGGACGGATGTACCTGTGGAACCCATTGACCCTATCGCTTCTTTTTATGCCAGCACCACTCGGCAAACATTGAAAGGGAAGCCCAAAGGGGGTTATGAGCCTCGGCAAAAAATGATGCGATTAGAAGCATTAAAAAGTTATACTATTAATGCGGCTTATGGTGCATTTGAGGAAGGTATTAAAGGCTCCATATCCGTCGGTAAATATGCAGATTTTACTGTATTGTCACAAAATATCATCACCGTACCCGACAATCAAATTCTCAATACAAAAGTAACCCATACGATTGTAAATGGAGTTATTGAATACACAGCCAATTGATTAGTAAAAATCAACTCAAACATATACGATCTCTCCATCAAAAAAAATTTAGAGATCAGCATCAGCAATTTATTTTAGAAGGCATTCGTTCTCTTTCATCTGCAATGGATGCAAATGGTGAAATAGAGCAGATCGTTTTTACATCGTCCTTTGCCCAAAAGCATGCTGAAATATTGGATAAAATGGGGGCATACCCCCAAAACCTCATTTCAGAGAATGAATTAAAACAACTCTCTCCTTCCACATCCCCCTCCGGCGTCCTGGCTGTATGTAATCAAATCGACTTCGGTTTAATCAATCCAACAAAAAATGTTATTTACCTCGATCAAGTTTCAGATCCAGGGAATATGGGCACCATTCTACGTACTGCTGTATGGTTTGGGGTGAATCAAATTGCTTTATCTCCCGGATGCATTGACCTTTTTAATCCAAAGGTAGTCCGAAGTGCCATGGGCGCACATTTTAATTTGTTATGGGTAGGTGAACTATCTTTTGATGCATTAGAAGGCTATTCATGCTTGGGGGCTGACCATCGAGGTGAATCGCTTCATAATCTAAACCCAATACCGGAAAAATGGGCTTTGATTATGGGCAGTGAAGCCCATGGACTCTCTCCAGAAATTCGAAATGCATTGGATCATACGATTGCCATCCCAAAGATCGGTACAGGAGAATCCCTCAATGTTGGCGTTGCGACGGGCATTTTATTACATACTTTGACACAATAATGGGTTGTTTCTCCATTGAGTCTGAATGTGGTAAATTCCAAGATTATGAAAAACATGGATATGGACCCCTATGAACCGGACCCTTTCAGTACGGTTTGCATTTTTGATCGTTCTTTTGTCGGTCATTTCAGCCCTGATCATCGGATCATTGTTCAGCGCCTTGGATCCGTCAATCCTTTCCGGGGCTAAACCCGGCCTTTCTACATATATCGCCATGTTTGTGGGGCAGGGGTTTTTAATCGTGCCCATTTTATTTTTTCTCACCAGAAAAAAACTGCCTCTTGCTGAATCGCTTCGATTAAAGCCTGTATCAAGGGAGGTTGTTTTCACGACGATTCTGCTCTCAATTGGGGCCATGATTATTTCCGACGAAATCAATATTTTGGTGGATATGATAATCCCCATGCCTGATTCCTTCCTTCAAGTGGAAGCCATGTTGACCCCTGAAAACCCTCTATCTCTGTTCCTATTAATTATCACTATTGTATTTCTAGCACCCATTGGTGAAGAACTCCTATTTCGGGGATTTTTACAAAAATATTTAGAAAACGCATGGGGAGATGTGACCCGTGCTATTTTATTCTCAAGCCTATTTTTTGCCGCCATTCATTTCAATCCATTTTGGATGATCCAAATTTATTTCCTCGGCGTCTTATTGGGCTATCTTGCATGGCGCACCCAATCCGTCCTGCCTTGCATCATTTTTCATATCATTATTAACGGTGCATCCCTGATATTTACATCTATGGGCGATTCAGCAGAATCTTTCTTACTTTGGCAGGGACATATACACCCCATTTTATTAATTATCGGTTTTGGGTTGTTCGGGTATGGTTTGCAGCAATTAAAACCGGAAGCGAAGGCTTAACATGAAAAAAGAAATGTTCGGGACAGAAATTACCCTCCTTCGGGATACCTTCAGACGTCTGCTTCGTCGTCATGCCAAGACGAATATTATTAAACTAATTGAAAAGACTCACCCTGCGGATATGGCATTAATCTTTCGTTATTTTAACGATAATGAGCAAGATACCATATTTGCCCTGATGATCCCTTCTGAAGAGACAGTAGAATTCTTAAGCGAATTGGATGAATCTATTACGGTCCGTTTACTTGAGAATGAATCGCCCACACGAATTACATCTATCCTTGAAGAAGCCAGTTCTAATGAACAGGCTTACCTCATGGGGCTTGTAGATGAAGAATTTGCCGCGTCCGTAATCGACTTGCTCCAAGCTGAGGAGCAAGAAGAACTGGAAGAAATGATGGCCTACCCGGAAGACAGTGCCGGGATTCTCATGCACACCGATGTATTTACGCTTCATGAAGAAACGCAGGCTCGAGAAGCCATCGCAGCCCTCCAAGATCAAGAAGAAGCGGAAATGGTTTTTTATCTCTATGCAGTGGATGATGATGGGCGACTAACCGGTGTCGTTTCACTCCGCGATTTGGTAACCACCCCTAGTGAGACTATGCTTGAGGACATTATGTCAAAAAATGTTCACGCTGTTCGCCCTGAAACGGATCAAGAAGAAGTGGCGCGGATTGTTTCTCAATATAATTTTTTGGCCGTCCCCGTGGTGGATTCTGATGAACAGCTTTTAGGGATTGTTACTGTGGATGATGTGGTGGATGTGATCCGTGAAGAAGCAACGGAAGACTTTTTAAAAATGGTCGGTGCCGGTGAGGATAGAGAAATATTACTGAAATCTTCATGGGATAATGCCCGTATGCGCCTACCATGGCTGTTTGCCAGTTGGGTGGGCGGTATTTTTGCTGCAGTCATTATTGGTATTTTTGATAATGTCCTCCAGAGCACCATTGCATTGGCTGCATTTATTCCCATCATTATCGGGATGGGCGGTAATATCGGCACTCAGTCATCAACAATCATTGTTAGGGGGCTGGCCACCGGACGTGTAGACCTTGAGAATTCGACAAAAATTCTCTTTAAAGAGATTCGAGTGGGTTTAATTCTTGGTATTCTTTATGGTGTCTTATTGGGCATTTTTGCTGTTTTCCGCTTTTTGGATTTTTCACCCATGCTGGGTGTTGTAGTGGGTTTGAGTATTTGTGCATCCATGATCATAGCTGCCACCATTGGATCCCTGGTTCCGTTAATCTTAAATAGATTCGATATTGATCCCGCAGTGGCCACTGGTCCATTTGTCACCACAGCTATTGATATTTTGGGCGTGGCGCTATATTTTTTGATTGCAGGCTCTCTCCTCGTCATTACTTAATCTTAAGTTAATCGATAGTGAAAATAATTTTAAAAACATATAAGCGTCAAATTTTCATATGGGTTGGTATTTCCATATTAATTGCCATTGCCCTAAAATTTGGGATAGATAAAAAAGTGGTCGTTTTCGGAACTGTTGTAGTGGGTGTATTTACCCAGGCATTTGCCGGCATGGCTGCCCTAATTGCTATGGTGCCACTCATTGGTCCGTTTATTGTTAAGGTATTTGCCATTCCATTTTTTTGGGTTCTGAATGGATTGGGATATTTTGTGGGTGCCGTCGCCATCAAAAAAGGATATAGCAGTGAGTTTACCAAATCCCGCGTTTTAACTTTGGCCCTGCTGATTGGTATTATCCTTGGATATATTATCGGCCATCTGGTCCCCATGCGGTAAATTAGATAGAATAATTTTATGAATATAATCATCCTCCATGGTCCCAATTTAAATTTGATTGGCTCTCTCTCTGCACAATTGGAAAAGCGAACCACCCTAGATAAAATCAACAGGGATATTCGCCGGAAAGTGCGCAATCAAGATATTCAATTAAAAATTGAACAAACCCACAAGGTATTTCAAGCCATCAATTTTATTCAACGGAATCGGAATTGGGCAGATGCAATCATCTTTGCCCCAATGGCCTGGGCCCGATATGAATATGCTATAGGAGATGCACTAAAATTCGCCCATGTAAAAACGACCCAGGTATTATTTACGGAAGGGTTTGGCGACCTATCTGAATCAGATTCAATTTATTCATCCATTGTTGATACCACGTTAATGGGTGAACCTGATCAAGTCTATTTGGATGCATTAGATTCCATCATAAAAACAGCCTAATTGTCATGTATAGGTTTTTAATTTTTGTGCTCTTTATATTATTTGGCTGCACCAAGCCGGTGCACAAATCGGTTAACCTTGAACTGACAATTCCAAAATTTACGTCAACTATTTCTATCTCCAACGATGGCCTAACTGCCACAATTATTTCAGATAGGGGATTATCAGACTTAGACTCCCTTATGGGTTTGGCGCAGCAACCCTTATCTACTACTGACTTATTACAATTGGCTTCACCAGAAATTCATGATTCTACCCTGAGTATTTTTTCAGAAATTGTATCGCCATCCTTGTCCGTGAACCAGCGTCAACGCACCTTCAAATCAATTCAAGAAACGGATGGGCGGTATTTGATCAATTTTGCACTGGATACCAATTTTGTATTCCCCATTATTCGAAATGCCGTCGCATCCCATGACCCGGGCCAACCCATTCATCATTTATTTGATCTAGATGGCACAACCCCTCAATTTGCCACCATGGTTCCTTCATCACCCTTGCAACTTCCTTGTAAAAATCTGGATGTCCCAACTCGCGCATCAAGGTTGCCCAATGCACCCCGTGCATATCGATCAGGCATTCATCGGGGGATCGACTTTTTTTCCAATTGGGGAACGCCTGTACGTGCAGTGGCTGACGGTATCATTATTCGTTCTGATTTAAACTATGAAGAGTATGGTGCGGATTTTCGTGTTGAAATGCTTAAACGGGCTGCCCAGTTAAAGCGAACCCCTTCCGATATATTTAATGAGTTACTTTTGGGTCAAGCCGTTATCATTGATCATGGGTTTGATTTATTCCCTGGTTATAGGGCAATCACCATTTATGCCCATTTATCCCATATTCATCCTGACTTAAAACCGGGATACGCCATTCAATCGGGGGAAGTGTTTGGGAAAACAGGAAATTCTGGTACAAAACCCAGCACCATAGGTACTCGGGCAGAATCCCACCTCCACTGGGAATTGATTTTACAAGATAGCCGTGGTGAATACTATTTTGGGCAAGATCTTCAATATGATGATCTTCAATCGGCATTGCGCCGACTATTCAGCAATTAGGAACGGGCCCGTTTTAGGTTTGCAGTAATGGTTTTGTCATTCGGTAAAACAGAGGATGCCAATTCGTAACAAATAATGGCCCTAGGCCGATCTCCAGATAAATAGTAAACCGTACCGAAATAGTCTAGAATTAATCCCCATCGGCGACGGACCGATTCCTCATCATTCCCCATACCTTTTAATGCATCCTTGATAAACTGCTGTACTTTAGGGTTTTGATATTGACTATAATGGAGGCCCGCCAATGCCAATGCTTTTATATCTACATCATCATATTGTGCATAGGTCATCATTTTTTCAATAATATCCGAATCTAAATTTTCCATCCCCGGTGTTAAATATCGTTTAATGAAATAGGTCAAATTTGAAAATTGCCCCATGGGGTGATTTAATTCCGGCTGAAGTAATAGGGCGTTTGCTTCATCGCCAATGGTATTTTCATTCACTTTTAAACGGTTGGCTATGGCAGGGTGTAGGGGTTTCAAGGGACCGTACCATTCATCGACTTTCTGTTGAAGAAAATCTACGGTCCGATCCATATGGCACTGCTGACAGGCTGATTCAAATCCTTGAGATGCATCATAAGCCGGGCGTGGAATAGCGATGGTATGGTCTGATCGTGTAAATTGAATATCATTCCCAATTGCAGGATGCTGTCTGAAGGGCATATGGCAGGAAATACAAGCACTTCCCTCTGATTCCGCCTTATGGAACGTATGGGCCGATATATTGTCTAATTTCGCCATATGGCAGGATGTACACTGTTTATCATCAAATCGACTAGCCAACGCAACGCGATTAATATCCTGATAATCCTGACTATGAGGATTGTGACAGCTGTTACAGGTCATGGCGCCACTTAAGAAACAATCGCTGAACACGTGGTTTTGCTGATACCCAAATGTGTGTATCCGACCATCGATGCTATATGGGTTTTCATTGCCCATAAGTGCCATTTTTAATGAATAGAATGATTCCAATTTTTCACCGGGAAGATAGCCGGGTTTAATTGGCGTTTTAACCGCATGACACTGAAAACAGTTATTTAAACTTTCTTCCTTAGAAATACCAATCAGGCTGTTCATTTCTTGCTGACCATCTTTATGAAGTATATCCGTGACGATATTTGACATGGAACTGACATGTGTTTTTGCCGGGCCATGACAGGATTCACAATTCACCGCCAAAGACATAAATTGAATATCATATTGTCCGCCCACCTTTTGAACCACAATCTGACTGCCATGGCATTGCTGGCAGTTAGATACATCTTCTATTTCGCCCAAAACGCGATGGGGTGGCCAATTATATAGATTTTCTAATGTTATATTGCCATTAATCTTTACCCATTCTTCATTATCCGCTAATTGAGCAAACCAAGATGATTCATTGCGACTGTAATCAAATGGCAAGAAACGATAGGATCCGTCAGAATATTTACCAAAAAAAGTTTGGGTACCTCCGCCAATCATAAATCCCCCACCCACCACAGCTTCAACTAGAATCACCTGTTCAGTCTTCTGTTGATCCACGATCCGAAATTGATATATTCCATTTTTGATTTCTGGATATACCGTTCCATCAGAAAATTGCATTGGCGTTCCATTAAATGGTGCAATGATGCGGTCTTTTGTTGGTGCGCCTCCTGCCTTGGCGTGGGTGGAACCAGCCCATTGTTCATATATATCCGGATGGCAGGATTGACACGGTTTAGAACCAACAAAATCAGAAAATGAAACGGATGATTTTTGAGTGGTGAAGGGAGGTAGACTTAAGACAGTTGTGGATTGTTTCTTTTTATCGCACCCAATTATGATCAGGCAGAACCAAAGCGTTATAAACCGGAGGGGATATCGGTTATTCATAGCGATAAGTTAATCACGAATAGATAAAAAAAAGCCCCGTTCATATCAAATGAACAGGGCTTTTCTATTTTTACTTTTAATCTACCTAGAAACCAACATTTAAGGTAAATACGGTATTGCCGTCAAAGTATTTAGCTGGAATGTATGCATAATCGATTGATGCATTAATTCCCAATACTTTTTGCAGATACACAGTTCCACCAAATGAAACACCGCCAAAGATATTTTCAATCTCAGATTTGCTTTCATCTACGGTTGTGGTTTCTGGATTGTCTTCAAACTCAACTGTTTCCATATCGGTCAGGAATCCTGCACGGACAGCCAATAAACCTGGAAGGGTATAAGAACCCATGAGTTTCAATTTATCCTGTTCAAAGTTGTTACTTTCATAGGAACCGCTCACATTGATCAACAGTGCCAATAGAGTAACTGGCACCCAATTCAAATAGCATTGGTACGTCAGCTTCTGCAGCTTGCACGTTGTAAAACTGAGTAAGACGATCACTATCTACAGCAACAGCTTTCACCAATAATCCAGATCCGCTAAACCGCATGGGACGGCCGAAGTTGCGCACAGCAACACCGACGTCTAAACCGCTCACATTTAAGAAGTCGGCATATTGTACACCGGCATCTACTGTGATGGCCGTTCCTTTAACCCGGCGGAATCCTTCTGTTGAAGTATTCACTGAAATCCCCATGCTTGTCTTTGCAGACATCATGCGGGAATAGGTTAATCCTGCGGTAAAGTTAGACGGACTGAACTTCTCGCCTGTTCCATCAGGTGAGAATACAGTTGTCACAGGAATTTCGCCCACATCAATTGAACGAATGCTGATGCCGAATGCATTCTTACCCAATTTCAGGGCAGCGCCGGCAAACAACACTGACATATCAGCTATGTATGTTCTATTTGAAAAGGATGTTTCCAAGTTACTTCCCATACGTGCAACACCTGCTGGATTCCAGTAGGATGCACCAACACCTGATGCGCTGGCCACTGCACCGCCACCTGTGAGGTAGGCTGCGCCTTGTGGAATTAACAATGCACTTGCACCGGCAGTACCGTTCCGCATACCGGAGCCAGCTGTACCACCGCCGTAAAGTTCTGTACCCTGAGCCATCAAAGACCCAATTGATAAGGTCAATACGGAGGTAATTGCTATTATTTTTCTGTTTATCATAATTATGTCTCCTTATGACCTAAAAGCGTTTCGCAAATTCGTCTTCAGTGACCATTGCAAACTTCAGCACTTTCGTACCGTGGGTACCCATATCAATATGAATGATATAGACACCGCTTGCCAATGGGAAATTGTTTGAATTTCTCATATCCCATTTTTGGTACTGAGTGGTTGTCGTTTTCTTGAAGTTTGCTACCATGGTACCTGCCATATTAAATACGCGGAACGTTACATCTCCCGTTGTGGGTAGATGATTGAATGTCACATATTTAGGTAATGGTAAAACGGAGTCTGTCCCTTCCAGATCATGGTAGCCCATGTAAGGATTCGGGAATACATTCACCATTTTCACATCATCCGCAATATTGGTTGATTCGACCTTAGGTGCTGTAATTGTGAATTCGTCATTGAGTTGGTTTGTTTTGTTAGTAATAATTCTAACAATTGAGCCTTTTTCAAGGCCCGTATTTAATCCACCTTCACCAGACGTTGCATCAATCGTACCATCAGACACATCATCTAGATTCCAAACGAACCATATATTTCGGCCCATTAATTCAGAACCATAATTAGTTCCATAATAATCACCGCCATCAACGTAGTTACCATTTGCATCTGGGGCACCGCCACCAGCCGCAATGGAAGCAGCTAGCCATGCCTGGTATCCTGCCTCACCGGGAGACGTATCCTCCGGCAGACGTGGGTAGGTCCAGTCTGTATAAGGATCATTAGATCCACCAGAACCAGGATGATCATTTGGGTGCAAGCCCCAAGATTCACTGCCATCATAGTCATAGAACCATGGGCAATATCTAAAATCTAATGTTTTATTCCAGATTTCAAATCCAACACGGACTAGCGAACCAGTCGTATAAGCAGCATAAGCGTAGTTATCATCATCCCAAGTCCAGCGATACTCAATATCATTTGGAATGAGGTACCTCCATCCACTGCCTCTGATGATTCGCGCAATCATGGCACTATAAGAATTACCACCAGCGCCACCACCATGGAAGAACCAACCTTTACCGTCAGATTGATTGACCCGTCCGGTGTAAGCAGTTGGGAATCCACCCCAGTCTTGAGAACCTTGACAAGGCGCTTCTTCCGTACAGCTTCCGTCGCCATTTGCCACTACCAAGAAATTCTTGAAGGCATTAGGTGGACCGGTAACTTTAAAGGTTAAACCATCAGCTGCAGGGTAGCCTGGATCGTTAAATGTACCCTTGTTTATAACCACTTAATATTTTTGAACCTGATGTCACATCAGTCACATTCCAAAGTAAGCTACCTTTGGTCGGTGAACCTGTAACGGTATCTTCTTCAAATGTAACTTTATAGTCATGACCAGTCATTACACCTGGATCAATGACTTCAACCCGCCCTTGACCATCAGATGTACCAGCACTATGGGCCATATCAAAGTAATCGCCTGAGTCAACAGTATAAGCTGTTCCCGGGTCGGCCACTTTTGGCGTCACCGTCACAACAGCCATAGATGATTCAAGAGATTTAAATGGTGATTCGGCATTATCAGCTAAATATGAATATGCACTTACACCAAAGTAGTATGGCCTATCATTCGTGATTGGACGATTTCTAATTTTATCTTCATTAACAACCACAACACGGCTAATGCCATTATCACTACCCACATGGGCAGGTTTTTCAAGAATCAGACCCGTTGCTGGATCAACTTCTTTTTCCGTAATCACCAATACACCATTGGCAACATCGAACTGATTGATGAGCACACCATCAGAACCAGCCGCTAAAGCGTTGGGGAGTTGATAGACCTTATATCCTTCAAAAGCGAAACCTTTATTTACAGGTTCTTCTGTAGACTTATATGCAGAAGTCGCTGCCCAGTTAAGGGTAATATAGCCATCGCCTTCAAAGATACTTACTTCCGGTGCTTTTGGTGGTGTTGGTAGAGCGAAATTGTTATCGTATGCAAACTGTGCATAAATATCGTTGTATTTCAATACAGTGATGGAGGAAAGGTTGTCGCCCCCCATACCACCGATAAGACCTACAACCACATCCTGTGTATCACCAACGCTCATTTCAAATGGTCCGGTGTTCATTACAAGACGACGGTCACCTGGTGGTAAAATAATGCCATCGATCCAGCCTGTACCGGTCGGTGGGTCACCAGCTAATACGAATTTCTCAGCTAAACCGGTTAAAGGATCCACAAAGGGTAACTGTGTTGGATATTCAGGACGAGGTAAGAATCCTTCCATGAGGTTGAACCATTGTAGTGTTCCCACATACACACGAGTATTAGGATCACTTACAGAAGAACCAGCTGCGAAGTATACGAAACTGGTCATCCCTAAGGTGTCCAAGACGCCATCACCATCAACATCCACTTTAGGCCCTTCTAAGAAGTCATAACCTGCAGCAGGTACTGGACTACCATAAGAACTAAAGAACTGGTCATCAAAGGTATTACCATTATACACATACCCCAAACTCAATGTGGTATCAGAACCTACATAGTCATCGGTATATGTACCCAAGTCAGGATCTGACCACTGGGTAAAATAAACAGTATCTAGCTTCGCATCTGCAGGGCCACCTGGTAGACCTACATAGTTGATACGTGCTCTTTTGAACATCATGCTAGAAAGGGGGTTAGAAAATGGGAAGTCATATCCCCAAAGGGTGATCTGAATTTCAAACCCAATTGGAGGAGAACCCCAACCGCCTTCAGATACACTGACAGGCGCACCGCCAGTAAATTCATCCGGAAGGTCGTTTGCTACGGTCCAAACAGTTTGGTCTGCGCCAGGGATACCTGGAATATCGCCAACCCATTCTTTGTTTTCTTCATCCCATGTGGCTGCGGTATATGTACCATCACCATCAACATCATCAAAGGGTGCACCTTCATCTGCGGGCCAGTGTTCCCAATCATGTTGATACTGATCTTTACCCGCTTGAATTTGGGCTTCTGTCAGGCTTGTTGGATCTGCATCTTTCAAAATGGCAATATCGCCGCGAAGGTCTGCAGTGTTCCAGTTTTTTCTCACACGCCAGATTTGTTGTTCCCGATAGTTTTCAGAATACCCGGAGTCTTTTATTTTTCCGTTGGCATCCCGAAGCACTTTACCGGCTTTAAGACCGGTATTGTACATGGATCCATTTACACGAACCCGTGGTGTACCAGCGCCGGTACCGTCTGTTTTAATGGTACCGTCTGCATTTACACCGTATTTATCGGTTACTTTAGCGCCCCAGAGAATACCTTCAGCAAAAATGACACTCCCCATCCCTTTAGGATAGTTACCGGCAGAGCCGTGAGAGGTACCATTCCAGGCAAAGAAACCCTGGTTTTCCATGTGAATCTTCCAACTGTTAATGTTGAAAAATGTATCGCCCGGGCCATTGTCGTCCATTTTCAATAAACGACTGGTCGCTGTTTGACCTGCGTGCTTATCACCTCTTGGTGGTTCTGCAGACAAGACTGAAACCAACACAAGGGCACCGGTAACTGCCCAGGTTAATGATTTTTTGAAGTTCATAAAAGTCTCCACTGTTTTAAGTAGGTTCATCAGTCATCCTAGAAGGAGACCTGAATACCTGTTTTAATTTCACGAGGAATACCGAACATATCAAATCCATGGTCATTCAACCAGTGATTCCGGTTGGCTAGATTGATTTTCCGATACATCTCCACATATTCAGGACCACGACCTTCGATAATCAAAGAACTCAGCGCCGGGTCACTTAAGAATCCATCATCATAAGGATCACCAGTACGGTTATACACGTTGATAATGTGTTGTGTATTCAGCACATTTTCGATGGTTATCCATGCTTTAATATTGGTTGGACCGACTCTAAACGTCTTGTCAACAGATAGATCCAAATTAAAGTATGAAGGTGTTACCGATGAGTTAATCGGTTCTATTGGTGCACGGTTACGTGGGTCATTATCAGAGAGCAATGCACCTTCACCTGCGTCACGCTGCCCCATAGAGCCGTCTGACAAGGTGTAAGGGTGACCACTGTTTATTGAAGCGATCAGGTTGGCACCTAAATTATCCGTTAACACATTGCCAGTTCTGCCGGTTCTGTAATCCAGAATAGCACTGGCTTGATGGCGCTGATCGTAACGCGTGGGTGCAATTGTGGTGGGCTTACCCCAGCCAGATGTACCCAGACCAGGATAAGAGTTCAAACCTCTTGTATCCTGGAATACGTAGTTTGCAAATAACTGGACGTTCTTTACGCGAGCCGTTTTAAAATCAACTTCGACACCTGTTACGTTTGAAAAATCTGAATTGACCCAAATACCATGGTTTCTCATCTGGAAGTAGTTCATCCCAGGAGAACTGTCTGGTGTATACTCATCTTCGCCGATCTGATCCTGTGGATTCCGGGTAAATACAGTCACGTCAAGTGATGCAACATCACCAATCAATGTACCATAACCAATTTCAAACTTGGTTTCTCTTACAGGTTTTAAACCCCAAGAGGAGCGGCCTGAACCGCGGCTGCGGTACAATTGGCTCATAGGTGCCATTTGAACATATTTACCATAGTTCAAGTGGAATGTTGAGCGATCAGAAATGGGGAAACCTAAACCGATACGGGGCATGAGATAGCTCTGTGTAGGCATATCTTTGAATCCATAATCAGCATGGTCTGCCGCAACGATGGTTGCGTTTTTATCCAATGGTGGATTGTCATAATCTTTCAGGTCTTTATTGGCCTGGTTGATGGCTTCATAGCGAATACCTACATTTACAATCAGGTCACCAGCTTCGAATTTATCATTTACATAAAATGACATATTCCATGGTTCACGCGGTTTATCATATTCATTTTTTTGTGCTGAGGAAGCATCCCACTCTCTACCCAGTGGATCATAGCCCTGCCAGCTAGAAAGACGGGCAGTTACAATCTCCGTCAAGATACGATCAGTTTCACCATTTACATCATCTACTAAAGTGGGATCCTGCCCAATTTTGGAGTTCAGAGAGTTGACACCCCAATAACTATAGCGTTTGTAGTTCCATTTTGTGTAATCCGCGCCAATCTTTAACTCATGTTCACCCATTTGGCTTACAAACTCTGCATCAAAACCGATGTACCCATCCTCGCCTTTACTGTATCCACCACGACGGGCACCATCTCTAGAAAATCTGAACCCATTGATGTTGTAGCTGGTAGGCTCATTATACTGGTACCCAGCAGCCCAGGGGTCTTGCCCTGGTGTGCCGAAATGGCCAGCCCAATTTGAATCTACATTGGCCACTTCATCGCGATTGCCCCATTTGAGCCAATCTTGAAGTTTGCTATTATGTCCTGTTTTAAAAATACCTGCTTCTTTAAACGCTTTATCATAGCTTTCATACTTCCGGCCCATGGTACGCACATTGGCACGAACATAGGTGCTGGCATTTAAGAAATAGGTGGCTTTCAAATTGATCAGATGGCTTTGGCCGGCACTTTCATGACGGCGAGTGTTGAACATATTTGAAATGGGCTTCCCTGCACCAGAGTTTGTATAAGAACTATAAGTACCTGCCAAGCGCAAGATTATGGGGTTCATATCCCACTGAAGGGTTCCATTAAAACTCAATTCATCCGAAAGGTTGTCAAAGGCATATCCTTTGTTGCTGCCGCGGAGTGGGCCATCAGCTTCTGCATCATAAGCACCATCATGGTCCACATCACGGAACACATAGCTACCGTTTACATGGTCTAGCACCATCATATCGCCAGATGGGGTTAGGCCACCGATTTTATCTTCTATAGGGTTGCCTTCGCCAATAGTAAACGGGGTAAACCATCTGCTTGTGGAGCTATAATTATCTGTAGATGTTTGTCTCAGTGCGCCAAAGAAACGAATATTGTTGCCAATGGGCCCTTGGAGCGTTAGAGTCATATCTTTATCGCCTGTGGCTGCCCAGGGATCTCCGCTCTGCATACCTTCTGTGAGAATACTTCCAGAGAGCCGGCTACCACCAGTCTTTAGAGATTGTTGAACCATCCCAGCGTTGGCTTTACCAATACTGGCATCAAAGCCACCCACCTGAACGGCAATGGCTTCCAGCGCTTCTGGAATGGCGTTTGAAACAACCTTCCCACTGGCACCTGACATGGATGCACCTTCAAGCGTATAGCCAATTTCTTCACTACGGCTACCGCGAATGTGCAGACCGTCATGCATTTTGATTACACCAGCTTGACTGGCTACCATGTTTGTGACATTACGCACAGCGTAATTCTCAATGGCTTCTGAGTCAATGGTTCTGGCGACGTTTGTTTGCGTAACCTCAATCAAAGGCTTTTCAGCGGTTACTTCCACTGTTTCACCTTCAACTGCAGCTACTTCTAATTCAAAGTCTTGTACAGTTGTCAAACCGATGGTTACACGTACGTTTGAAATAATTTGGGATTTGTACCCAATATAGTTCACACGCAACGTATAGATACCCGGCTGGACATCAAAAATGTAATATACCCCTGATTCGTCTGTTGCCGCACCACTTGAAGTTCCTTCAAGGATGACGTTAGCACCAACCAATGGCTGGCCATCAGACGTAACAGTACCACTAATTTTACCGGTAAGGTTCTGAGCGAACAGACCTGCGGTCATCAAAGCGGCTAAGAATAAGATTGTAAGTTTTTTCATTACACTACTCCACTTATTGTTACTATTTAGTTTTATAAAATCTTTGAGGGCGCTCAAATACGTACAAATGACGTAGCGATACACCTCTATCACTCTTACCTCTGACCCCAAAAACTAAGCTTTTTTATTAAAGTATAACAAACTTTTTTTAATTTTTTATTATTATAGATATTGGCTCAACAAAACGGTGATTTATACTCGGTGGTGACCGCTACTATTTTCAATTATTCTTTCGCTAATTAATATTCTGGCGAACCTCAAATACAAAAATCCATAGATTGAATCCGTAAATGAAAATGAGGTCTGAAATCGGCTTTACGAGGGATAGATGTATTTTTTCGGCTGAAAAGAGGTCACTCAAATCCGGATGGCTCGCTAGCCTCCAAATAACGAAAATAGCATCCACATGGTCATTAGGAGCATAATACTGTTTTCAATCAATGTGGCTTTGGTCATGGGCAATTGCAATGCGGTCCCCAAACAGGCACATTGAATTTGGGACTTGATGAATAAAGCCCGAACCACACCAACGGTAGTGGCGCCTAGAATTATTAGAGTGATAATCAGAGACGGGAATAGTGCAATCCGCAAAAGAAATGCCAGCCCCAGAGCCGTTTCAATAAAAGGGTACACCCACCCATAAGCAGGAACTGCTTTTGCAATAGGGTCGTACATGGCAAATGTTTGGGGGAAGTTTTTGTAATCCAAAAATTTGAAAAAGCTAAATACAATATAGAATAGCCCCATAAAGTCGTACATGAATCCGGCTACTGTAATTTCCGATCGATTCATGAGCAATGTAGCTACGATGATATAAAAGAAAATGAGAAACAGCGGGAACAGCTGTTTTAAATCGGTTGATGGTGATGCTTCTAAGTCGAGTTCAGGCAGCGCTTCTGATAATTGTAGCGCTGCTTCATATCCCGTTTTTGAAACAGCATCAATAAGTAACTCTGCCTCTGCCTCTCCCTTTATCACTGCCGTTTCATTTGAAAGGCTTACCTTAACGGATACAACGCCGGGCACTTGGGATAAAGCCCGTTCAATGGTAGAGACGCATCCAGCGCAGTGCATCCCCTCGATGGATAGCTCAACCATACCTTATTTTAAAAGGGCCACCCCATCTCCAGGTTTCATTATGCCCGGCGTCAACACGCGGGCATACCAACCGCGACGATTCATGAGTGTTTTTATGAATTCCGGCCCACGATCTTCCCCCACATATGGCAGTGCATATAAATTGGAACAAGGGTCACAAATAAATGAAATTTCGAGGGTGACATCGCCTATCTTGTATTGCTGTCCTGGTTCGATGGATCCATAATCCATGCCGGAAAGGGTCAAGTTTTCACCTAAGTCTCCTGGCTGTACGGGCCACCCCTCCTGATTCAATTCAAACAGAATATCCGTGGATATAATCATAATCGCCATATCTGGATCATTATCCTTTTTCTTTTTGCGAAATCGATTATAATCCCCATCAATGCCAGAAAAAGTCACATTGGCTGTATTAATCGGCATTTTAGGGAGACCTACCTCCCCCTGTATATCCGGTTTTACATTAATCTGTTGAACATGTGGTGCCATTATCTGTTTCATTCCTTATTACAATTTAGGTGTATTTACGCATAGGTCTACAAATTATCCATGTTTGAATCGAGTGACAGTTTTAACTTTATCCACTTTTTTAGTCATATTTCGGAAAAAATCAAATGAGGGGGAAGATCATGAAACCATTATTATTTTGCCTTTTAGTTTCAATAGGCTGGGCAGAACAAACCATTGATTTGCCCATGAAGATTAGGGGCGTTCGTTATAATTCATCCATTTCAAAACCAGAAGATATCCTGGGTCATAAGGTGGGCACACGACATACCCGCACCGATCAAGTAGTAGACTATTTTGAAGCCTTGGCATCTCAAAGCAACCGTATCATTTTGAATGATCATGCTGTTACTCACGAAGGGCGACGACTCATCCATGCTATTGTCACCCATCCTGATAACCATAAAAATCTGGAAGCGATTCGACAGGCCAACTTGTCATTGTCTGATCATCCGAATAAAGTGAAGGATCTTCAATTAAATGATATGCCCATGGTGGCTTATCTCGGATTTTCTATTCATGGTGATGAAGCCAGTGGCACAGAAGCCAGTCTGCTTTTGCTCTATCACTTGGCAGCAGGTATGGGAAATGAAATTGACGAAATTTTAAAGCATACAGTCCTCATTGTGGACCCCATGTTTAACCCTGATGGACGAGATCGTTTCGTGAATTGGGTAAATGGGAATCGTGGATTGATTGCCACATCAGATATACAGGATCGTGAACATAACCAGCCCTGGCCAAGGGGTAGAACCAATCATTATTTATTTGATATGAATCGGGATTGGATGCCCGTGACCCAGCCCGAATCCAATGGTCGGATTAAACTCTTTCACCACTGGCGACCACAATTCTTATTGGATGCACATGAAATGGGAAGCAATGCTACATTCTTCTTCCAGCCGGGTATCCCCAGCCGCAATAACCCAAACACCCCTCAAGGCACCATTGATTTGGCTAATAAACTAGCCCCCTATCATGCTAAACGATTAGACAGCATTCAGTCCATGTATTATTCCCAACAGTCCTACGATGACTTTTATTATGGAAAAGGATCTACCTTTGGGGACATCCATGGATCTGTAGGTATTTTGTTTGAGCAGGCATCCTCAAGATCTCTTGAGACCGAAACCAACCAGGGGCGGCTGACTTATGCATTTTCTGTCCGGAATCAATTTATAACCACCTTAGGGACCTTGGACGGTCTGGTGGCTCTTCGGACAGACTTTTTAAAGTATCATCGGGATTTTTATGCCACGGCTCCGGATGCGGCCAGAAAAAATTCAGTGAAAGGATATTTAATCAGCTTAAAACAAAACAGAACACGGGCGCAAATGCTGATTCAAAATCTTCAGAAACACCGCATCCGTGCCCATGGACTCAAAAAATCAATGACAATAAACCAGGTTAAATATCAACCGGGCGAAGCGGTTATCATTCCGTCAAATCAACCCCAAACCCGTTTTCTAAAAGGGGTGATGGAGCGCGTCACGACCTTTGAGGATTCTCTCTTTTATGATGTATCTGCATGGACCCTGCCCCTGGCATACGGTGTGGACTCCCACGAGCTAAAGCAAGTGCCTAAATCCTATATGGGCCCTGCTCTGCCCTATATGGAATTGGATGGCGGCCATGTCATCGGCGGTAAGGCAACAGCGGCATATCTTATGACATGGGATAGATATTATGCTCCAAAGAGCCTTTATAGTATTATGGATGCGGGGATTCGTCCCAGACTTACCACCGCGCCATTTTCTGCAACTGTAGGTGGAAAAGCTATGCAGTTTGATAGGGGCACCATTGTGATTCCTATGATACAACGTGATGCAGATGCCACCATTTCTCAAGATGAAATACATACCATGATGGCAGACTTGGCCAAAACCGATCATGTGCGCATTTTTGCAACCCAATCGGCAACCACACCTTCAGGCCCTGATCTAGGCGGTGCCTATCAAGGAGTGCTCCAAAAACCGAAAATAGCCATTTTGGCCGGTGATGGCACTTCATCCTATGGTGTGGGAGAAATTTGGCATTTGCTCAATTTTAGGATGCATATGCCTGCATCCCTACTGAATGCAGATAATTTTACAGCATCCAAATTGGCGAAATACAATACCATTATTGTGCCCGATGGCTCCTATTCAAAATTGGATTCTTTAGAAATTAAAATCTTGAAAAAATGGATTTCTAATGGCGGTACGTTGATTTCAACCCAAACGGGATCCAGATGGGTGGTTTCCAAAAAAATCGTGGCCGAAAAAATGAAAAAGGCAAAAAAGGATACCTTAGATATCCCCTACGATCAAGTATCTATGGTCACGGGCGCCCAGCGGATTGGTGGTGCCATTTTTGAAGTAAGCATTGACAACACTCATCCCATTGCTTATGGTTATAAACAAAAAGCTCCCATGTTCAGGCGGGGCGATGCTTTTATTGAATTATCTACATCCACAGGAGCCAATGTAGCGCGGTATACAAAATCTCCTCTTTTGAGTGGTTATATTTCAGAAGAGAAGTTGGCAGAAATTAAAAATTCAGCTTCAATCATCGCCCGACGTCAGGGCCGTGGCCATGTGGTTTTATTTGCTGACAATCCTGCTTTCCGCGCATTTTGGTACGGGTCGAATGGGTTGCTATTAAATGCTGTTCTTTTTGGTCGAGTATTCTAAGGTAAACACCTTTATAGACAACGAAAAAGCCCCGCTATCTGCCATAATGAAATGTGGATAGCGGGGCTTTTTAATGATTTAAAATTGTGGTTTCAAAAACTTCGAATTCTATTTTCAAACTCAGTTTTCAATTCGTTTGAAAATGCTTTAATACGTTTTTTTGACTCTTCACTTGTTTGTATTTCAATCCATTCACTAGAACCCACATATCGACCATATGAGCTAACAATAGATCGAATATTGTACATTTCACCACCACTACCCTTCATTCGAGCTTCTAATGTTAATCTATATCTTACTTCTTCAAATCCAGCTAATACTTCTTCATTAGAAAGGGCAGGATATTCAAATTTAGTCTCAATGATAGCTCCAGTACCTCTATTCTCAACACGATCGACAACAAATCGATTACGATTTAATATTCGTGAAGACAAATTGGTAAAATCATCCATCGTAGCAGTTCCAACAGATAATCTATAATCTCTTACAGCATTTGACGATGCTCCTGCTCCACATCCTGAGAAAAATAGAGAAAAAAGGCTGATTAAGACTATTATTTTACTCTTCATATAGTATTCTCCAGTTCTATAATTAAAGAAGGCTCTGTAATTACAGAGCCTTCTTTATCATCATAAATATCTGTGTAAGAATTTTTAATCATTCATACACATGGTACACAATTTAACGCAAATCTGCATCAATAAGCGGTGTAACCTTTTGGAATTCAATATCGAATCCTCTTACGCGGAATCCTTTATTGCTAATTCTTCCTGCAGTACCTGGTTTTCCAGCATCAGCTTGTCCACCAAAAGTATAGTTTTCCATCAATAGAATCTCAAGTTCTTTACCAGGAATAGCTAAATGCGTCGGAGTACCTTTTACAAGATCACCCCAGCCGCGTCTATTCATATAACCGGTGAAAGGATGAATTAAGGTATTCTCTATCATTGCTTCATATTTATACTGAGACCATAATGATGCTCCATCCAAAGCACTTGGCTGATCTGTAGGGGCACCTTTGTTTGCATCAGTTGCTGCTGTTAAACCACCATTTCCAACTCTAGTTTTATTAATTAGAGTTGCAGCGGCGGCGGCAGTACCAACGCGAAGTTCTGCTTCAGCTTGAAGCAAATCAAGCTCAGCTTGAAGTAAATCATGCATTGGGCCTTGTATTCCAGCATATACTGCGTAATCTCTATTTCTATCCCATGTATAGTATGTTTGATGGTAGGTTCCTCTAGACGCAATCAGACGAGTACGATACTCATTTTTCGCATAACTTCCACGTGTTTGATCAAAGCTATGAGCCCAGGTTGTGTCTCCAGCTTCAACGCTGAAATGCGCACACTGAGTACTAAGTAAATTACCAGCTTCATCTTTTAAACCAGACACTTTACCTTCGGCAATACGCTTATCATCAGTATAATTAACATACGCTTTTCTATCTGCTACATTATCTCCTAGCCAGTTTGTATATCCATCATCTGTAGCTGAGGGTCCGATAAGCTTGTAATCAGCGCGACCCCAACTAGCGGAAACACCACAGTAATACTGTGTGCGCGACCACCAGTAGACACCATCGCCTACAGGAGACATTGGCATACCTTTGGACGCGTGAGATTTCACATCAGCCCAATTTACAGCACCACGCTCTTGCGCAGTACGAGCAACACCTGCTGTCCAACGAGCAATTAAGCCATGAGTAATCTTAGCTAGATCACCCATTGTAAGACCAGCGATTTGCATCCAGTTTTCAGGGATTGCTATACTAGCATTAGCTTCAGCATCTGAGATAACACCCTTAAGGGCAGTAATTGCGCTTGCCATATGTACATCGTAAGCTACTAGTTCAAGGGCTGTAAAGTCTGTTGACTCATCAACATAAAACCCTTTATCGTAATAAACAGCTACCATTGCATTAGAAGCAGCCATAACAAACTTGGCAAAGATCTCTGCTCTTTTATCAGCACTTGCATCTGCAAGAAAGGTTTTACCACCTTCTTGACCTACCTTCAATGAAGCCAAGCCATCTTTTGCAGCTGAGATAGCCCCGTACCAATAATACCAAGGCTCCTCTAAAGCATATGCATAGTTCCACGCAGGGCTGTTATTCGCAGCTTCGCGGGGTTCAGAAGACAGCTCTCTCATTCCATAGTTTCCCCATGATGAGGTATTGGCATCTGCCATTACACCAGGAAGAAAAGAACCGCCAGTTACATGTATACCTTGCCAAAAAGACAAGAATGTACTCCTGATCAAAGATTCAACATCTCCAGGCTCCGCAAGAGCACGACTTTGGTCTGGTGCATTGGTATTGCCGACATCAAGATCAGCACAACCATTCAACACAAGAATGGAAGCCATTGCAAGAGTCATTATTTTTTTTGTAATAGTCATATTTATATTCTCCTTACCTTAAAAGTCAACATCTACTGTGAATGAAAAGGTACGATAATTCGGATATGTATACGAATCAACCCTAGCATTAACTGCTGAACCTAATTGACCTCCGCCACGACCAACTTCTGGGTCATAGCCTCTGTAATCAGTCCAAGTCATAAGGTTTCTTCCTACAATACCGACATTTAAACCACTCACACCAAATCCACGCATGTCAACAAGACTAGCTAAATTGAATTTAACAGCTAGTTCTCTCAATTTGAGATAACTGCCATCTTCAACATAGAAGTCATTTGGAGCATTTACGTGATATACATCGCGATAGTAAATCGTTGGCTTTTTCTCAGCGTCTGATTTTCCATATTGATCTGCATCACCGGTTGCTCCTTCACGAGCGCCCCATTGGCGAGTGTGATTATAGATGTTTCCGCCACTTTGGCCATCAAACAGTGCAAAAACTGTTAGACCTTGAAAACGGAAATTTGCATTAAAGGCATAACCAAAATCTGGAACTGAAGTTCCGATTTGGTGAATTTTATTACCTGTTTCATCTACATATTGGATTGGACGTCCCCAATTATATGTCTGTGACATCCCAGAGCTAGTTGTACCCCAAAGTGATTTTGAGATACCATCACCAACACCATTCTCAGAACCAACCCAAACTAAATAGCCATCGCTATTTACAGCAAATTCAGCTGCATTTGCTTGGTCATCTTTTGGAAGTTCAGATGTTTGTGTAGCCCATTTTGTTCCCCAGAAAGATGCATACTGTGTACCTTGCTTCATATAGAAGATCATTGGTCCACCAGCACTATATAGGTATGGAGGCATATCAAATTTGGTAATATTATGATCATATTTATCCCAGTTAAAACCGACAGATAGTGACATGTCACGAGTATTAAGAACTGATGCATTTACAGATAATTCAAGAGCATCAGCTTCCAAAGTTCCCGCATTTCTCCACTGAGAACCATAACCATAAAAACCAGCTAATGGTACAGGAAGGAGTTGGTCTTCATTTATTGTCGTTGATTGAGTAAGCTCAACAGAGACAATATCCATTATAGTAAAGTCCACACCTATTTCTGTTTCCGTTGTGGTTTGAGGCTTTAGATCCTTATTACCAAGCGCGCCTTTAGATATATTACCAGCAGCTACAGACCATGTTTCGTACTGATATCCAAATGCTGGACGAACACCAGCTGTTCCATTACTGAAACGGAATTTGAATTCAGGGAAAAGACCAGCTAAAGGAGCCCAGAAGGCTTCTTCACTAAGGCGGTAAGCACCACTAAATTTGTAGTAACTGTTTTCTCTGTTACCAGGGCCAAACAATGAACTGCGGTCCTGACGTAGAGTAACATCAAGAATATAACGATCAAGGATATCTACCTGAGCACCACCAGAGAAACCATCTGAATTAACAGTTTGATTTGAAGAACTAACTGTTTTATCAGCACCAGTTCCTAACTGTGGAACATCACCTACAGCTAAATTATAAGCGTTACCAGAACGATAAGTATAATCATAAGCTTCATAATTATATCTAGCCTTAGCAATTATTGACATCCTGGGCAATTGAGTAGCATAGGTTATACCTACATCACCATTGATAGCCTGCTCATTTGTATTTGATTTTGTCAAATTACCATCATTGAAATTTGGACTTGGAGTAACTGTCTTCCAACCTTTTGGATAATAGTTTTTCCATAGACGTGAAGAACGATCAACACTTAAAGATCCAACAGCTCTTAATTGTGGCATAATTGTCCAACTAAAGTTTGATCCCAATAAAGAACGCTGTCTAGTGCTAAGTCTCTCATTATTAGCAATCTGATATATTGGGTTTGCTTCTTCTTCATTTCTAGGATCAGGTTGAATATAATATTCGCCATCTGCATCCTTTGCTGTGATATCTACATCCCATGGGAAAAAAGTCACATCAAAAAATGAACCACTATTGGTTTCTTCTTTGAATGACTTTGAAAATAATGAACTAAAGCCAACTTTCAAATTATAGGGTAGATTCACATCTGTATTCAAACGAAAAGTATTTCGATTGAACCCATCAATAAATTTTCCAAAAACACCATCTTCTGAATGATTACCTAAGCTGACAAAAACATTAAAGTTTTCCTCATTGCGACTCATTGAGAAGTTGTGTTTTGTATAATTACCATCAGAAAACATTGCATCCATATGGTTAAACCCTGGGCGCCCACCAGCTCCATCATTTGGGAGAAGTTTTGGACTACCATCTGTAGGATCACCAGTTGCATTGTATTTATATGGTTGGTCCGCGAAATAAATTCCAGCAGCCTTAAATGCATCATTCTTTGTTGCTACATCAGGACTTTTGGTTTTATCACGAGGGTCATAAGCTAGTCCAGTAGTAGCATCAATCCACCAGCCTGTAGCAGGGTCTACCTTATACCAATGAGAACCATTGGTTTCAATAGAACCAACAAGCTCATTATAGCCTTGTTCCATTTTATAATTAAAACGGGTTTGACCTAAACCAACTTCAGATCCACGTTTCGTTGTTATGGCAATAACACCATTTGCAGCACGTGCACCATATTCGGTTGCTCCTGCTGCACCTTTGATGATCTCAATATCTTGAACATCGTCAGGACTAATATCACCCATAGGGCTTCCTGAAACAGATGGGTCAATAATAATACCATCAACAATGTAAAGTGGTGCCTGAGAACGGCCACTAGAATTAATACTAGTTGCTCCTCTTAATTGTACAGAAGCAGCATATCCAGGTTCACCTGTAGATTTAACCACTTTAACACCAGCAGATTTTCCACGAATCATTGATTCGACAGTTGTTGCTGGAGCCATTTCTAGTACTTCGGCATCAATTTTATCAATAGCAAACGGTGTCTTGGTTTTTGTCAGCTCTCCGGCAACTCCTGTTACCATTACAGCGTCCATTTTCAAAACGTCTTCTTGTAAAGAAAAGTCTTGAGTCCCTGATTCAGTTACTGTTACAGAGGCTTGTTTATAACCAATATAACGAGCAGTAACTTTAGCAGAGCTTAAACCGGCAGGAACTGTAAGTGAATAGTTCCCATCCATATCCGTCGAAGTACCTACATCAGTTCCTTCGACAAGTACGTTTGCACCGATCAGCTTATCGCCAGTACCAGCATCGGTAACGCTTCCTGAAACCTGAAATTGCGCAAAGAGCATTCCAGGAATTAGCAGCATACCTATAATCATTGCAAATGATTTGCGCATATACATGCCCTCCAAGATGATTAATAATAAAAGAGCCTCTCTTTAGAAAGGCCCTAGTTAAGTCTTCGGGTGGAGATTAAGACCTATATAATAGATTATCCAACCTTTTTTTAATTTTTATTTTTTGACTCATTTTCTTGGATTTTGATCGATTTCACCTAAAATTAATTCATCATTTTTCCTACCCAAACTGGAGAATCCTTGACGAGGCAACCCAAAACGACTTCATGAGAACTGCATTTGTTACCGGCGGTGCCGGCCATGTAGGCGGCAATCTTGTACGCCAACTCCTTTCTAAGGGATGGTCTGTTCGGTGTTTAATTCACCATGATACGCGTGCTTTAGAAGGACTTTCGGTGGAGCGTATCGAAGGGAATCTCTCCGATAAAAAACAATTAACCACGCAAATGGTTGGATGCGACGCCCTATTTCACACTGCAGCCTATGTGGCAGTAGAGCATGTGGATATTGAAAAAATGAAAGCTATTAATGTTGATGGCACATCAGCTATTTGCCAAGCGGCTATTGATGCGCAGGTTCCAAAACTAATTCATTTTTCTAGTGTGCATGCATTTCAACAACGGCCAACAGATCAACCGCTTATAGAAGATCGCCCATTGGTTTCATGGGGTGAATCGGCACCTTACGACCAAACGAAGGCTGCCGCCCAAAGAGTTGTTTATGACGCTTGCGATCGGGGACTAAATGCCAGCATCCTGCACCCTACCGGCGTTTTAGGCCCTTATGATTTTAAACCCAGCCGCATGGGGCAGGTGATTATGGATATTTTGAATAAAAAAATGCCATTCACCATTAATAATGGCTTTAATTGGGTGGATGTGCGGGATGTATGTGAATCCGCCATAAATTGTGTGGATGCAGGCAAACAGGGTCAGCATTATATTTTGCCCGGCGAATGGGCAACCTTTCGACAAATTTCAGATATTATTTCTCAACAAATTGGCCAGCGAACTGCTTATGGCACATTACCCTTTTGGACCGCATATACCGCCCTGCCTTTTGCCTATGTTTTTTCAAAACTAACGGGCAATCGACCTTCATTTAGCCGGGGCAGCCTTCATGCCTTATCCCTACAATGCAAAGATATTCCCGGAACATTGGCTAAAGCAGAATTGGGCCATACACCGCGGTCTTTACAACATACAATTCAGGATACAGTTGATTGGATGATTAAACATGCTGATTGATCAATGGCAATATGAACTAACCATTTGGATTTGGCTGGGTATTGCAGCTGGTACTTTCATTTTACTTATGTTCGTTCGTGCGCCCTATGGCCGCCATGAGCGTCCCGGCTGGGGGCCGCGAATCCCTGCCCGGCTGGGATGGATTGCAATGGAATCCCCCTGTATTATTGTTATGACAGTCTTTTTTGGTATTGGTGCTTCCGGATGGAATTTGGCCGACCCCACAGGCATTATTTTTTATATCATGTGGATGACCCACTATGTTCACCGCAGCTGGGTTTGGCCAGCCCGGGCCCATATTTCGGGCAAAAAAATGCCCATCAGCATAGTCCTTTTTGCCATTGGATTCAATAGTATTAACTCATGGCTTAATGCAGAATGGATATTCAGCCTCCATCACCCCTATCCCTATGAATGGCTCTATAGCCCCCAATTTATTATTGGCGTTATGCTGTTTATTACCGGTATGGGTATCAATATTAAAACGGATGATATGCTGTTTGCGCTTCGTGAAAATGGGGAGGTGGATTATAAAATCCCTCACGGTCATATGTTCAAATGGATTTCCTGTCCCAATTATTTTGGGGAAATTTTAGAATGGATTGGCTGGGCATTGGCCACATGGTCATTGGCTGGATTATCCTTCGCCGTTTGGGCCATAGCCAATTTGGTGCCACGCGCTCGGGCAAACCATAAATGGTATTTAGAAAATTTTGCTGAATATCCACGTTCTCGAAAAGCATTAATCCCCAAAATCTGGTAGGGGATTATTTTATTGATTATCTGCTTCGTTTATCAGCAGTTTTGACTGCGCTTTTTAAAGCTTAACCACAACCACTGGTGCCAGCATAGTACCATTTAGGTATTATGCGACGTATAAAAAAATATTTATTTTTATTTGGTTTAGCATTGTCCTCAATGTTAATGGCGCAGACTACCCTTTCCGTCGGTGATCTGGTTTTTGTTACCGTCAATGCAGATGGTAACAAAAATTTTGATTTTGTTCCCCTAATCGATCTTGATGCCAACACTGTCATTTATTTTTCAGATAACCCTTGGGATGGTTCAGAACTAAAAACAACAGAAGGTACACTGAAGTACACTGCCAGCGCTGCTGTGTCTGCGGGCACGGTTGTTTCTTATTCTGGGGCTATATCCGGCGATTGGACCAATGAAGATGCAGGGTTCAATCCATCAGGAACGGGAGATAATATACTCGCTTTTCAAGGCAGTTCATCTTCCCCTATTTTCATTGCCGGTGTAGGTTGGGCAAGGGGTACAACTTGGATCAGTAGCGGAAGCACAACAACAAACAATTCCTATATCCCCTCTGCTTTATCAACAAGTAATCATTCAATCGTTTCACTTTCTACCAAAGATAATTATCAATATGATACATCAAAGGGTATCATCGGGACCAAGTCGGATCTGCGTTATCTACTATCTCAGGTTGATAATTACAATAGCAATAGCTCGAGTGCATACTCTGCCCTTTCTACCACATTTACTGTGGGTCAAGCCATAAGCGGTGACTCGGGATTTCGAATGTTATCAAGCCCGGTAGCCGGCACCACTTATGATGATTTACTTGCCCCGCTCTGGACACAGGGGATAACCAACGCCGATGTGTCAAGCGGTGACGCCAATGTATGGATTTATGACCCTGTGAATTCTCTTTTCAAAGCCATGACCAACCTAACCACATCCACTTATACTGCAGGAAATGGTCTTTTAATCTATGTGTTTTCTGACACCGATAATGATGGAGTTGACGATTTGCCTGTTTATCTCAATGTGAGCGGTACAGAAAGCACACCAACCGTATCTGTTTCCACAGCTGAATCCGCATGGAATCTTTTAGGCAACCCCTATGAATCCACTATTGATGCAGATCAGCTGTTTTCAGATAATCCTAATTTCTCTTCGGCGGTCTATGTCTGGGATGACGCCAATTCTCAATATCAATCATGGAATGGGACTACAGGCGGATTGACCGATGGCTTGATTGCGCCTTATCAAGGATTTTGGGTTGAATCCAATGCAGGCGGCACTACTTATGATTTTAAAAGTGATTGCAAAACGGGAACCGTAGGTACATTTTTAAAATCACGGGAAACCCAGTCTGGCAGTATGGTAATTCATGTTGAATCTGAACACGGGAAGGCATCCACTTATCTCTCCTTTTCATCAGATGGATATTTAGATTTAGATATTCGAGATGCCTCCCAACTCATGCCCTTGGATATAAAAAGGCACCTGGCTGTCATGACATTCAGCGACACTACCGCATTACAAATACAGCATTTGCCCAATATTTGGCCCGGGATATTATCTATTCCATTAGAAATGGTTTTGCTGGAACCAAATACGTATGGCTATGTATCCATTGATGCGCCAATTAAAATGACATGGGATATTTCTTCTTTGCCAACAGATATAGTGGCCTACCTTAAAAACAGCAATACGGACCAGTATATCAAAATGGTTGAAGGCGGTTCAATAGAGGTTCAAACTCGTGGTGTCGGCACGATACCATTGAGGGCTGGGGTATCGGTCTATCCAAAAATTGATTCATCCCAATATGAACTTATGTTTGTGTCTGCAAATATGGAAACAGATAGTGAAACGCCCAACCGGTTCAGGCTCCACCCTGCCTTTCCCAATCCCTTTAATGGATCCACAACCCTATCTTTTGAAATACCAAAGAAAGGTCCAGTCAGTATTTATATATATAATATAAGGGGTGAGCAAGTGAGCCACATTATAAATGAACCCCAACTTGCCGGGAAACAATCCATTCAATGGGATCCGAACCCTTTGCCTTCGGGGATATACTTTTGCCGCATACAGTTCGGACAACAGTCTAAAACAAATAAACTTTTATTTATGAAATAAAGGAGAATAATCATGAAATATGGAACATGGAATTATGGAAAATGGTTAGCGTTTATCATCCCCATATCCACAATGATAGCACAACCAACTTTCCCTTCAACCCCCAACCAGGCGCCAATCGGTGGATTGGGTGTTTTGGCGGCAGCTGGCGGTGCCCTTGCACTCAAAAAGCTGTGGGGAAATCGTAAACGATAAAGCTCCATTTCTCGACGGAAATAAAAAATATTTAAAAAATTATTGCGCTCAATTGAATTTGGTGCGTAGTATAAAACACACGCGTAAGTAACACGAAAAAACAAGTAGGAGTACGATATGCAAAAAGGTAGTGTAAATAAAGTGGTGTTGGTTGGACACCTGGGTGGCGACCCGGAAACACGGTTCACGCCGTCCGGTGCTGCCGTGGCCAACTTCAATCTAGCAACCAATGAATCCTGGCGTGATTCTAACGGTGAACTTCAGGATAAAACCGAATGGCACCGTTGTGTTATGTTTGGGAAATCTGCGGAAATGTCCGGCGAGCTTTTGAAAAAAGGCCAGCTGGTCTATTTGGAGGGTAAGCTCCAAACCCGTAACTGGGAAGACAAGGATGGTGTAAAACGCTATACCACAGAAGTGGTCTGTGATTTGTTCACCATGCTTGGCCGCAAGATGGACAACGGCGGCGGACAGGCTAAGCCTGTTGCTGCTGGTGATGATGAAGACGATTTACCGTTTTAATCATTAATCCAAATCGCTAGATAAAAAAAGGCCCTGGGTTTTCCGGGGCCTTTTTTTATTTCATATGCGTATTTTCTTTCCTTCAAATTCGTAACTGGAGGCACAATGAAACGATTTTTCTTATTTCTATTTTCCATTCTCATTGCCGGAGAAGCAGACATTGTTATCAAAAATGGTACTGTGTGGACGGTTAACAAATCCAACCCAACCGCACAGGCCATCGCTATAAAAAATAATAAGATTATTCATGTGGGGTCAAATCACACCATTCAATCTTTCATAGGAGATCATACCCAAATTATTGATGCAAAAGGCAAACTTGTACTTCCTGGATTCAATGATAACCATGTGCATTTTGAATCTACATGCCGGATTGTGACTGGATTAAATCTCATGGATGTCCATGAAGAAAAACCGTTTATTGAACGCGTGCGTAGTGTGCACGAACGCTTCGCCACCGGGGTATGGATTACAGGCGGACTTTGGTCAGCTTACGAAGCATGGGGGTTAAGTTCCATAGGCGAAGAAGGGAGAAAAGCAAAAAAAGATTTTTTCAAGCCCCACCGCAAGATGGTGGATAAACTTATAGGAGACCGCCACCTTTTTATTCAGCGGTTTGATAGAAAAATATTCTTTGCCAATGGCAATGCCCTTAAAGCTGCCGGCATTACAAAAACCTCTCCAGACCCTCCAAATATAAAGGTCGAGAGAGACCGCCGTGGCAACCCCACAGGCATCCTTTCGGGGAGTGGTGTTCAAAACCATTTTGGGACGATTATACCGCCCCGTTCATGGGAACAGCGTGTATGGGAATCGGAAGCGGTTTTAAAACGGTGTGCCCAATACGGTGTCACCAGTTTATCCGATATGTCCGATTCGCGACAGAGAGAAATTTTTTATCACCTTCGTAATGAAGGAAAACTCACTGCGCGCATCCACTCCCGAGGCTATTTGGATCAATGGGAAAAGATGGCTGAATTTGGTATCAAAAAAGGGGCGGGAGATGAAATGATTCGGTTGGGAACCGTAAAGGCATGGATCGATGGGATTATGGGTAATTCCACTGCGCGGTTCTACGAACCCTACTCACATAATACAAACGAGTTTGGATTGTGGCGGAAGATTATGTTTCCATGGCGATCCAAAAATGGAGGGCGAGACCTCCAAAGCAATTTGGAATATTTGGCATTAAAGGCCGACTCCGCTGACATCCAATTGTCTGTCCATGCTATCGGGGATGCAGCCAATGGGTACTTATTGGATATGGTGGACAGGCTCATTAAGCACAATGGAGAAAAGGATCGGCGGTTTCGTCTGGTACATGCCCAAGTGATTAATCCGAAAGATTATGAACGGTTTGCAGGCAAAAATATTATTGCCGAGGTACAGCCTTATCACTGTACCGATGATATGCGCTGGATGGAAGAACGGATTGGTCACGAGCGATCGAAGGGGGCCTATCCTTTCCGATCCTTGTGGGATAGTGGTGCCGTAGTCTGTTTTGGGTCTGATTCTCCCGGCACCAATGCTTCTCGATATCCATTGAACCCCATGTTGGGATTATATGCAGCCGTCACTCGCCAGACTTTGGAGGGCAATCCTGAAGAAGGCTGGTTCCCGGATGAGCGCATCACCATTGAAGAGGCCATCCAGGCTTATACACTAAATTCAGCCTACGCATCCCACGAGGAAAATATTAAAGGATCTATATCTGTGGGGAAATTGGCGGATGTGGTTATTGTATCTGAAAATTTGCTTGAGATTGATCCGGTGCGAATAAAGGACGTTGAAGTTGTTACTACCATTTTCGATGGAAAAGTAATTTATCAAAAGGACTGATTTACATTCATCCCTTTTTGTAAAATCGACACCTTATTTTTCATCTAATTAAACAGAACTGATGAATCCAGAAAAACTTCAACACGAATTAAATCAATTTTGGGATAATGAAATTGTCCCCACATTAACTGAGTATATTAAAATCCCGAATAAGTCCCCTGCCTTTGACCCGGATTGGGAAGAATCCGGCCATATGGATCGGGCCCTTGATCTGGCTGCCCAATGGGCAGATGCTCATAAACCTGAAGACAGTACCCTCCATGTTAAACGATTGCCTGGCAGAACACCGCTTATTATGGTTGAAATCCCCGGCGAGCGCGATGGAAATATCCTCATGTATGGCCACTTGGATAAACAGCCGGAAATGGAAGGTTGGCATGAAGGATACGGCCCATGGGATCCGGTGATGAAAGATGGAAAACTCTATGGCCGCGGTGGGGCTGATGACGGCTATGCTATGTTTGCATCCATTGGTGTGGTGAAGGCATTAAAAGATCAGAATATTGCATTGCCGCGAATTGTTATTTTAATTGAATTTTGTGAAGAAAGCGGTTCGCCGGATCTCCCTTATTATATAGATGAATATGCCAATATTATTGGCAATGTGGATTTGGTCGTTTGTCTCGATTCCGGCGCTGGCAATTATGAACAGTTTTGGACGACCGTTTCTCTCCGGGGGATGATTGCCTGTGAGCTTTGTGTGGATGTATTGACTGAGGGGGTTCATTCTGGAAGTGCCAGCGGTTTGGTCCCATCTTCATTCCGGGTCCTGCGTCAACTCATATCCCGGATTGAAGATGAAATGACCGGTGAAATCATTGTCTCTAAGCTCCACACCAATATCCCCGAACACCGGATTGAAGAAGTGAAAAAAATGATGGAAACTTTAGGTGGAGAAACAGAAGCCTTCCCTTGGCATGAAAATATGAAGCCTTCTACCGATGATCCGGTAGAAGGGTCACTTCGACGGACGTGGAAGCCATCACTTTCTGTTGTAGGTATGGACGGTATTCCGGCCATGAAAGATGGGGGCAATGTGCTCCGGCCATATACGGCTGTGAAATTATCCTTCCGACTCCCGCCAGATGTGGATTGCCATCAAGCCATGGATGCGGTAAATAAAACTCTCAATGAAAACCCGCCCTACAATGCCTCAGTGTTGATTGATTGGGAAGAGCCGGCCAATGGGTGGAATGCGCCTAAACTCGCCCCTTGGTTGGATAAGGCTATTCAAGATGCATCAAATTCCTTTTATGAAAAACCGGCTCTCGCCATGGGCGAGGGGGGCACAATTCCTTTTATGGCGATGCTGGGTGAAAAATTCCCCGAGGCCCAATTTGTAATCACCGGCGTTTTAGGGCCCAGTTCCAATGCCCATGGCCCCAATGAATTTATTCACATTCCTTTTGCAAAAAAACTTAGTGCATGCATCGGACATATTTTAAATCAATTCCCAAGTTAATTTGAGTGTACGTACCCAACTAGATCTCTTGAACCCGCGGCCGAGATGGCAGCGTTACATTTCTGGCTTCCTTGGGTTGTTTATCGGCACCATGTTGGCTCGCATTACCATTAAAGGACGGCACCATCTCCCCAAAAAAGGGCCATATATGGTGGCTGTGAATCATTTCAATTTAGTGGATTCATTCTTTGCAGTATTTGCTATCCAAAAGCCCACTGTATTTTTAATGGGTAGCGATCAAGTGATCGACTGGTTTAATTACTGGGCCCTGTGGCTTTATGGGGTTATCCCTGTTAATCGAAAACGGATGGGGCCCTCAACAATCAAAATGGCATTACAGTATATCAAGGCAGAAGAAATTTTAACTATTTTCCCCGAAGGCACTGTTGCCCCTTTTCTCAGAAAACCTAAGCCTGGCGCTGTATATCTTTCTACATTGGGGCAAGTGCCTATTGTCCCTTTGGGCATTCATGGAATTAATCAGCCTTATTTCCGCTATATCCAAAAAGGTATTAGGCCCACCATTTTTGCCCAATTCGGGAAGCCCATGGGACCGTTCAAACTTCCTTCAAATAAGCAGGGTCGCAAAAAAGAACTGGAACGGATTGGAGATGAAATGATGTGCCGTCTGGCTGCGCTCTTACCGGAAGAAATCCATGGGGAATATGCAGGAGATCTTTCAATTGAAAAGTATAAAGCAGAGAATACAAACTAGTAATCGTTGAACTTTTTGTTCGAATTCTTAGTGTCTAAATCATTTATCTCCTTAATTTCAAAACTTAAAATCAGCGGGGAAACCTAAATGTCTCAGTCCAAACTTCAACATTATTTGATTGTCATTGCAATTGCATTGGGGTTCATGTTTTTAATGCGCTCTCAGGCAAAAAATCAACACCCAAAACTTGCGGATGGCAGTGCAAATGAACACCTTCTACAACAAGAGAACCATTTTAGAAACTTACGCCAACTCACGTTTAGCGGAGAGAACGCAGAAGCTTATTTTAGTTCAGACAGTAAAAAACTGATTTTTCAGTCTCATGACGGTGATGGGCTCTGTGACCAAATCTATATCATGGATATTGAAAGTGGCGAATTTGAAATGGTTTCTACTGGAGACGGGGTTACCACTTGCGCCTATTTTCAATATCCTGAAAATGAAAAAATTGTTTATGCCTCCACCCACCATGCTAATAAATCCTGCCCACCTCCACCGGATTACAGTAGGGGTTATGTTTGGAAGCTTCATGAGGGGTATGATATTTTCCGTGCCAATACAGATGGCTCCGAACTTGAGCAACTGACAGAAGAAAAAGGATATGATGCCGAGGCGACAGTAGCAGAAGACGGAAGCCAAATTGTATATACATCCATCGTTTCCGGAGACTTAGAGGTGTGGACTATGAACCCAGACGGCTCTGACAAGCGGATGTTAACCAACAAATTGGGTTATGATGGGGGCCCGTTTTTCAGCCATGATGGCACTAAAATCGTATGGCGAGCATATTATCCTGAGACAGCAAAAGAAATCGCTGACTATAATGGACTCATCGCTGAAAGCATGATTCGCCCCATGAACTTACAGATCCGCGTTATGAATTCTGACGGAACCAATAAACAGCAAATTACTCACAATAATGGTGCGAATTTTGCGCCATTCTTTTTTCCGGGTGATGAACGAATCATTTTCTGTTCAAATATGGCTGACCCAAAAGGGAGAAATTTTGATCTATGGGCCGTGAACATTGATGGTACCAATCTTGAACGTATTACCTTTTTTGATGGATTTGATGGTTTCCCGATGTTTAGTCCAAATGGTAAATATTTCGTA
The DNA here is from genome assembly GCA_001577025.1 of Fidelibacterota bacterium TCS55. Lineage (GTDB taxonomy): Bacteria > Fidelibacterota > Marinisomatia > Marinisomatales > TCS55 > TCS55. Next base: position 59,609 of record LSCF01000001.1, read on the forward strand.
TTTGGCTCTAATCGCAATCAAGCTAAGCCGGGCGATACCAATATATTTATTGCAGAATGGGTAAATTAATTCTTTTTCTTTTCTGGGCCTCTCCGGGCGCAGTGGAGGATTCCGTCCTTTCAACCATCCGTAACGATGCACTAAATAGGGGGATTCCTGAATCCTTTTTAAATGAAACGTTTTCTAATGGGGATATCACCACACACGATATAATATTGGAACGTTTCGCCAAGCCTTACGAAAAGAAAAGTTGGGTCGATTACCGAAAATTATTTGTAACTGAGTCTAGAATCAGCAAAGGTGCATCATTTTATCAACAGAATGAAACAGCTCTTAAATCCGTGGGCAAACAAATGCAAGTTGACCCATTTCTCATATTGAGCATTATTGGTGTAGAGAGCAATTACGGCAGACATAAAGGTCAATTTACCGTTTTCAATGCACTGTATACTCAAATAGCAAAAATGCCAAAACGGGCCAAGTGGGCGAAAAAAGAAATGGTGGCCTATTTAGAATATTGCTATACTGACAGCATTCCACCCCATTCTATAAAAGGATCCTATGCTGGTGCATTTGGATATGGCCAATTTATTCCTTCTAGCTTTAATGCATATGCTACGGATGGAAATGGTGACGGAATCCGCATGCCCTATGAATGGGCTGATGTATTTGCCAGTGTTTGCAATTACCTTGTAAAGAACGGATATCCCACCTCAAACCCTAATAATGATAAGCAAGTTTATAAGTCGGTTTTTGCTTACAATCATTCAGACAATTATGTAAATGCCGTTTTAGAATTGCGGGCTCAATTGAAAAACAGAATCCTTACAGATTAACCTTTATGGTTAATTCTTCCTCTCCTCTTTTAATAATAACATCTACAGCTCTACCAGGTTTCAATTCAGCCAATCGGTACATATAATCGTAAATATTTTTAACCGGTTTACCATCAATGGATATAATAATATCACCTTTTTGTAATCCTGCTTTTCCAGCGGGACCATCTTTTTTTGCACCATCAATTTCTAGCCCTTCCGCATCACTGCCATAAGAAGGTATAACGCCAAAGGTCACCTTAAAACTGCGACGGGTCTGGCGTGCTTCTTTTGGTCCCGCTTCTGTGAAAGTAGGTCGATTGTCCATTCTGCCAAGCCGGACGACTACATCATAGATTAGTTCTACAATTTGTTTTTCACCCGCAACATTTATGAGCTGCCAATCATCGCTTGGCTTGTGGTAATCGTTATGGGTGCCTGTAAAAAAGAATAAAACAGGAATATCATTCACATAAAAACTTGCATGATCGCTGGGGCCGTACCCTTCTTTGCTCATCTTTAAATTAAGCCCATGGTCTTTATTTTCTTCATTCAAAATGGATTCAAAGTTTGGAGAAGTTCCCGTACCTCCCACGGTGACCTTTCCATCAGACATACGACCAATCATATCCATATTAATCATTATTGAAATATTGCTTAAGTCGATTGTGGGATTATTCACAAAATATTTAGAACCCAGTAATCCTTCCTCTTCTGCATTGTACGCCATGAGTACTACAGATCTTTTTAAAATACTTCTGTTTGCAGATAGTTTTTCCGCCAATTCCAAGACGCCTGCTGTGCCGGAAGCATTATCATCGGCCCCATTGTGTATGGCATTCGTTTCAGGTGTTAAAGAGCCAGTTCCCTCTCCACCAAAACCCAAGTGGTCAAAGTGAGCCCCAATTACAATATATTCATCTTTCAAAACAGTGTCGCTTCCAGGTATCAACCCAATTACATTGGGGACAGAAGCTGTTTCCTTAGCCAAGTCCACTTCAGCAGAAATTTGTTTTTCTACTCCAAAGGACTGTGGAGCTAGCTTTTCATCCATTGCGTTTTGAAGATCCTCTAGTTTCCCAGATAAAATTTTGTCCGCTAGATTTCTTGAAATGTGAATCACGGGAATACCAACAGCTGTTGAATTGGGAGAATGTTTGAGCGCAATTAATTCATCATCGCCAGCCTGATTTACAAAAATAATGCCGGCTGCCTTTTGATCTCTAGCTAACAAAGCCTTTTTTCGCAAAGGTAAATGTCCAACAAATTCGGAATGAGGATGATCTCCACCCGGTCCGCCTCTCAAAATCATTACCCACTTCCCTTCCGCTTTAATATTATTATAATCATTCCATTTTATAGAATCATCAATTGCAAACCCATATCCGGCAAAAACAATATCGGCTTTTAATTTTTGGTTGGCAGAAAATTCTAAAGGAATGAAGTCGGTATTCACTTGATATCGCTCTTCATCAACGGTGAAATTATTTTTCTCGCCCAAGTTTATCCCTGTAATAAAATCAAAGTTCTGTAAATATCCATTGGAACCCGCCGGAGACAACCCGTAATGCCTAAAATGATCCACAATATAGTCTACTGCTTCTTTAGACCCTACGGTACCTGGATACCGACCTGCGCGTTTATCATCCGCCAAATATTTAATGTGGTTCATCAAATCCACTTCTGTGATTTTTGAGTTTGTTTTAACATTAACCGATTCTTCTGGCCGTTGAGTGCATCCAGAAAAGATAGAAATAAGAATTATAAAATTGATTATGCGTATCATAGGCTTCCCCCTTGTTTATGAAACTGAAAATTAAATTTACTGAGAATCCATATACTTCGGGAATAAAATAAATTGTAATTTTAGTGCTATGATAGAAACCACAACAGACCAAGTTCACATCCAGGTTCAGACCAATTATATTCCTGAACGGTCTGACCCCTCAAAGCCTATTTTCTTTTTTGCCTATCATATTACAATTACCAACCATGGAGAAGATACAGTTCAACTTAAGAACCGCTATTGGCACATCACAGATGGGAATGGCAATATTGAAGAAGTCCGCGGGCCCGGCGTAGTGGGGAATAAACCTTTCATTCAGTATGGCGAATCTTTTGAATACACCAGTTTTTGTCCCCTCCCCACCGAGTTCGGCGTCATGCATGGTCATTTTGAAATGATCAATGAACATGGGAAAAAATTCAACGCAAAAATTTCACCCTTCAGATTAAGCATACCGTTTTCAGTTAATTAAATAATAAAATTATTATGGATAGTAAAACAAAAATAATTGCCACTATCGGCCCCGCCTGCGAGGATATAGAGACTCTTCAAGCCATGCTTGATTCAGGGGTGAATACCTTTCGCCTCAATATGTCCCATGGGGATGAAGCAGCCAAAAGAAATTTATACAACCTGGTTGAATCCCTGAAAACAGCTGACGGACTGCGCCCTTGTATTTTAACCGATTTGGCCGGACCTAAAATCCGCATCACTGATGTACTACCGGATTTCACTTTAGAAGCAGGACAATCCATTATCATTACCAATGAAAATGGTGCTGATGAAAATCATATCAGCGTTACAGAGGGCATTGGGTTTAGGAATGTTTCTGAGGGGGCAAAAATATTGATTAATGATGGACGAATCCAACTTCAGGTTGTAGAAACGGTTTCGAAACATACAATTAAATGTAAGGCTGTGATTGGTGGTTTAGTGGAGCCCCGGAAAGGGGTCAACTTCCCCGGCATTACTTTAGATGTACCGCCCTTAACGGACCAAGATAAAACTGATTTAAAGATGGCGTTGGAATTGGGTGCCGATTGGATTGCTCTTTCATTTGTTCGTTCAGCGGAAGATTTGAATGAAGTGTTGGCTGTCATGGATGAAATGGACAAACACCTGCCTGTCATGGCCAAAATTGAAAAGTGGGAAGCCCTCAGCAATATCGGCGCTATTGCAAAATCATTTGATGCGGTCATGGTGGCTCGGGGCGATTTGGGTGTGGAGATTCCTTTAGAACAAGTACCCTTGGCACAAAAACAAATCATCGATGTGGCAGGAGCCTTGGGTAAACCGGTGGTGATTGCCACTCAAATGCTGGAATCCATGGTAGATAGCCAAACCCCCACTCGGGCTGAAGTAAGTGATATTGCCAATGCCATTATTGATAGCGTAGATGCACTTATGGTCACTGGCGAAACGGCTGCGGGGAACTATCCCGTGGATGTAATTCAAACTTTAAAACGGGTGATTGACGAAACGGAACAAGCCACACCATCGGGACGAAATTCCCTCCCCGAGGAAGTGGCCAAAACGGCGGATGCAATTAGTCATGCTGTATGCGAAATTGCTCAGGATTTGGATATTAATCTTATTCTGACCATGACACACAGCGGCAGCACGGCTCAAATGATTGCTCGCTATCGACCCGAAGCAACTATTCTGGCACTAACCCCATTTGACCGTGTCGCTCGACAACTTCAACTGGTTTGGGGGGTTATCCCAATTAAGGTGGGTCAATGTGATAATATTGAATCCCTACCGGACGTATGTGATGCAGTGTTGACGGAACGAAAATTGATCAAAAGTGGTGAATCCTACGTGATTACAGGTGGTGTGCCCATGGGTGTGGCCGGCACTACAAATTATTTATCTGTTCAAACATTTTAGACCATTTGCTAAGGAGGAGGTTCTTATGCGATTAAAACAATTGTTCATTTTTGCGTCTGTTTTTGGTTTTATTAGCGCACAGGAAATTTCAAAAGAAAACCACTGCTGCACTGTGCCTGGATTCTTGCCTAATAATTCTGTGGCGGATATGGAGGAGCCGGTTCAAGATAAGAAAAAATGGGAAGTGAATGGAGATCTCGGGCCTACAAAAACATTATCCTTCACCACCGCAGAGGGAACGTGGATTAGTCTGGATGTATCTCCCGATGGGCGTGAAATTATATTTGATCTTTTGGGCGATCTCTACACCATGCCTATTTCCGGCGGTGAGGCCAAGCGTATCTCTAGCGGACCGGCTTGGGATATTCAACCTGCCTACAGTCCAGACGGCAAATCTATTGCCTTTACCTCTGACCGATCCGGTGGTGATAATATCTGGATTATCGATCGAGATGGATCTAATCCCCGACAAGTATCAAAAGAAAAATTTAGACTGCTGAATAATCCGGTCTTTTCTGCCGATGGTCAATACGTCATTGCCCGGAAACATTTTGTTAATACCCGTTCGCTGGGTGCAGGCGAAATGTGGCGCTACCATATCAGCGGCGGCAGCGGGATTAATATAAACGACAGGCGAAACTGGCAACACGATGCGGGTGAGCCGGATGTAAGTCCTGATGGGCGATACCTTTATTATTCTCAAGATGTGAGCCCAGGCAATACGTACCAATATAATCGAGATCCTTATGGCACGATTTATGCCATTCACAGAATTGATTTTGAAACCGGGGAAAAAACCACTGTAACCGCTGGCCCCGGTGGTGCGGCTACCCCTCAAATTTCTCCTGATGGAAAACAGTTGGCTTTTGTCCGCAGAGTTGGACTAAAAACCGCCCTCTTTGTCAAAGATCTAGCAACCGGCAATGAGCGAATGCTATATGATAATCTTAATCGGGATGCCCAAGAAACATGGGCCATATTCGGCATTCACCCGGGATTTAGCTGGACCCCTAATGGTAAAAATATTATCATTACTGCCAAAGGTGGATTTTGGAATGTGACTGTCTCCAATGGGGATGTAAAAGAGATTCCATTTACGGCAGAAGTAAATATGGATATCACTGAACCTTATGTTATGAAAAATGAAGTAGGCGGCAGTGATTTTAAAGTGAACGTCCTCCGTCACACCCGCGTGAGCCCTGATGGGAAGCGGGTTGTATTCAATGCGCTGGGCAAACTTTACGTGGCAAATGTGGATGGCTCCAAAAGAAAGCGCCTGACCAAACAGCATAATGGACTAGAATATAGCCCTGCTTGGTCCCCTGATGGGAAGCAAATCGCTTTCACCACATGGTCCGATAAGGCCCGAGGGCGTATTGCCGTTGTAAATAGCAAAGGCGGTAAGCCTAAGTTTTTGAAAGTAGCAAAAGGTCACTACTTTAGTCCGGCTTGGTCTTCAGATGGTTCTCAATTGGTCTATCGCCGTGGTGGCGGTTCGTGGATTCGTGGTACAGATCATGCCTCTGACACAGGTATTTATATTATTAAAGCAAAAGGTGGGAAACCGAAACTGGTGAGCAAGATTGGGTCTGAACCACGCTTCACTTCCGGGAATTCACGCATTCTTCTTTTGGGCAGAGAAAAGGGAAACCGCGCTCTTTACAGTATAGACTTAAACGGACAGGATAGACGCGTCCTGGCTACATCTAAATATGCCAATCGGATTATTCTCTCCCCCAACGAAGATTGGGTTCTTTTTGATTATCGATTTCATGTTTTTGCAGCACCTTTTTCCAAAATGGGGAAAGCCATCAATCTTGGACCCAAAACGGACAGTGTTCCTGTAAAACAATTGACCGCCGGAAGTGGTTTCGAGCCCCATTGGTCAGATAATAATTCTGTCCATTGGACCCTTGGCTCTGAGCTCTTCACCACTGATCTGAAGGATGCATTTACATTCGTTCCCGGTGCGCCTGACTCACTATCGGATCCATCTGAATACGGCACTGAATTGGGATGGTCGGCCGAATCCGCATCGCCCAAAGGATTGGTGGCCATCACCGGCGCAAAGATCATTACCATGGATGGAGACAAGGTGATTGATAACGGTGTCATCATTGTAGAAAATAATCGCATCAAAAAAGTAGGCAGCAGCAAAATGAAAATTCCCAAAGGGGCAGATATGGTGGATGCCTATGGCAAAACCATCATTCCCGGACTCATTGATGTTCACGCCCATATGGGCTTGGAATGGGACGGCCTTTCATCAGAGCAGAATTGGCACTATCTCGCCAACCTCGCCTTCGGTGTGACCACTACCCACGACCCTAGTCGGGATACTGAAATGGTTTTCGCAAACTCCGAACTCCAGAAGGCGGGAAAAATTCTTGCTCCGCGGATTTACTCCACCGGCACCATATTATATGGAGCGGTCACCGGATTCACCGCAGAAGTAAATGGCTTAGACGATGCTAGACGGGCATTGAAGCGAATTAAAGCATTCGGCGGATTTTCTGTAAAATCCTACAATCAGCCCCGGAGGGAACAGCGCCAGCAAATCCTGAAAGCAGCTAGAGAATTGGACATGCTGGTCTATCCGGAAGGTGGCTCAACTTTTCAACATAATTTGAATATGCTGGTAGATGGTCATACAGGAATTGAACATTCCATACCTGTCTCTCCATTATATAAAGATGCCCTCACCCTGTATGGTGAAAGTGGTGTTGGCTACACCCCAACTTTAGTCGTGAGTTATGGTGGTTTGTGGGGCGAGAACTATTGGTATTCCAAAATGAAAATCTTTGAGCATCAGCATCTTCAGGGATTTTTTCCCCAACCATTATTAGATCAAAAACGGCGCAGAATGAAAATTGAGGAAGACGACTGGAATCATATCGAAAATGCCAAAGCGGCGAAGGCACTATCCGATGCTGGCGTAAAAGTAAACAATGGTGCCCACGGTCAGCTCGAAGGGTTGGGCGTCCATTGGGAAATGTGGATGCTGGCCCAAGGCGGCATGAGTCCTATGGAAGCATTGAGAGCATCTACCTTAAACGGTGCTGAATATTTAGGCATGGGTGATGATTTGGGTAGTATTGAGGCGGGTAAACTTGCGGACTTGGTCATCCTGGGAAAAAATCCATTAGATGATATTGAAAATTCTGATTCGGTGGAAATGGTCATGCTCAACGGAAGGCTCTATGAGGCCAAGACCATGAATGAATTGGTCACGGGGGACAGCAAGCGCCTGCCCCATTGGTGGGAAGAGTAAGTTTGAATTACACTCTTAAAAGTCTCCTCTCTTAGAGGGGTCATCTTCCGCAGAATGCTGAAGACGGGGTGTGTAAAATAGAAGGAAATAAAATGAGAAAAATGAAAAGGGTTAATACCTATATAATTAGCGGTTTGATTGCCACAACATCTTTGTTTGGCCAAGTTGAATTATTGAATCCTCGTTTTGATTTCACGCCGGGGATTCGCTATGACCGATCCATTTCATCACCAAAAGATTATCTCGGATATGAATTGGGCACGGAATACACCATTTATGCAGATGTGTTGAGTTATTTAAGAACTCTGGATGAACAATCGGACCGTGTTTCCATCCATCCCTATGGGAAAACCCATGAAGGCCGGGCACTGGAATATTTAGTGATTACGAGTGAAAAAAATCGGAAACGATTGGATGATATTCAAAAAAATAACCAGCGGCTGGCAGATCCTCGCAATATTAATCCTGCTGTGGCGAAAAAAATCATTCGAGAAAATCCGGGAATTTATTGGCTCAGTTATAATGTCCATGGCAATGAGGCCTCCAGCACTGAAGCGGTCATGCAGGTGGCCTACCGGTTAGCTGCCGGACGAGACAAAGAAACCAAAGCCATTTTGGATAATTCAGTTGTGATATTGGTCCCATGCATCAATCCGGATGGGCGGGATCGGTATGTATATTGGTATAAATCAGCCCAGAGCCATGTGACCAATGCGGATCAATTCGATTATGAGCATGACGAACCTTGGCCTGGTGGCCGGACCAATCATTATTGGTTTGATCTGAATCGGGATTGGGTGTGGCTAGTTCACCCCGAGTCTCAAGGGCGCATTGCAGCCTATCAAGAATGGCTCCCTCAAATCCATGTGGATTATCATGAAATGGGATTCAACAGAAATTATTTTACCATGCCCGGCACGACACCGCGCAACCTTATGCTGCCGGAACCTTATGAGGCTCTATCTGACACATTTGGTCTGGCAAATATCGCGGCCTTTGATAAACACAAAGTTATGTACTACACCCGGGAAGGATTTGATTTTTTCTACCCGGGCTATGGATCCTCCTATCCAAGCGTAATGGGTTCTATCGGTATGCTGGTGGAACAGGGCGGACACTCTCGTGGCGGGCGAGCCGTTGAAACGGATGATGGATACATTCTTACCCTTCGGCAGCGAGTCTTCGACCATTATGAAACATCTTTTGCTACCCTTTCAGCAGCTGTCCGAAACCGCCAAACTCTGAATCAATATTTCCATGATACTTTCCAGCAAAAAACCAATACGGGCAAATCAGCCGTCTATATCCTGCCAGATGATCCCAGTAACCACCTTTATGATGTAGTTAATATGCTTCGCGCTCATGGTGTAGAAGTCCGAAAGGCCAAAGCGAACTTTACAGTCAACAAAGCCCATGCTTATGAATCCGGGAAGGCCTCGAGACAGGTCTTTAATAAAGGGGATTTCCTCATTTATACCGATCAGCCCCGTCACCTTTTTATTAATACAGTCATGCAAAGAGAAATGGCTATTGAAGATTCCATCATGTATGATATGGCTAGTTGGGCAGCGCCCCTTGCCTATAACTTGGATGCTTATTGGTCAGAAACTAAACCGCGAGTGAAGACTGATCTGGTAAATGAAAGTCTGACCTATTCGAGTAGCGTTAACCAAGCCCGTGATGCATATGCATATGTAATTGATTGGGATCAGCGCCATGCACCAAAAGCATTGGCTCACCTATGGGCGAAAGGATATAAAGTGCGTTCGGCGCGCAAAACATTCAATAATGGGACCCGCACTTATTCACAAGGCACATTGGTCATTCTCATGGGGCGCAATACGAAAAAGGCTGAATCCGTTCAGAGTGATATGGCCCAAATTGCCAAAGACGCTGGTGTAAACATTGAAGCCTTTACCACAGGGCGAATGAAAGAAGGTATCGACTTCGGGTCAGGGAATATGGTCCCCTTAAAAAACCCCAAAGTGGGTCTCATGGTGGATTCGCCTTTCAACTCCTATACGGCAGGTCAGCTCTGGTATTTGCTAGATAAAGAAACAGAACTGGGTATTTCTAAACTGAGAATGAACCGATTAAAAAGTCTGGATTTGAATCAATATGATGTTCTTTTATTCCCCGGCGCACGAGGCAGTTTGGATTCATCCATAGTGAAAACATTGAAGGGCTGGGTTACAAAGGGGGGCACGCTGGTGGCTACAGAAGGCAGCGCCACATTCTTTACAGAAAAATCCGGCATCAATAAGGTGAAGACCGTCCAGCCGCCCAAACCGGAAAAAGAAGGCATTCTGCCCAGTGCATACACTCGTTATGAAGATCGTTCAGATTCACTGGGCCTCAAACGTATTCCCGGAACTGCATTTTACGGCATGATTGACAATTCAAATCCACTGGCCTTTGGGCTCCCGGATCGTTTATATACACTTAAACAAAGTGTGTCTGCCCTTGTGCCCGATCCGTCACTGCAAACTGTGGGGTATTATCACAAAGATGCCACGCAATTGAAAGTTGCGGGTTATGCATCCATAGAAAATCGAAAACTTTTAGCTGGAAAAACATTCGCCGCCGTTCAACCTATGGGCCGTGGAAAAATTGTTTATCTGGTGGACAATACGCAATATCGCATGTTTTGGGTGGGACCATCCAGAATGGTACAAAATGCGGTGATGCTCGTACCCAATATGTAAAGGAATAATCATGAAGAAACTGAAACACATATTATTAATCACAATTGCCATTTTAATTGGGGGCTGCAGCAATGACGCGGCCCTGAAAAAACGGGCTTACGAATTGGCTCATGAGTTCATCATTACGGATGGCCATATCGATGTACCGTGGCGTCTCAATGACGGCTACGAAGATCTTTCTGTGCGGACAGAGGGGGGCGACTTCGATTACGTCCGTGCCAAAGAAGGAGGCCTTGACGCACCCTTCATGTCCATCTACGTCCCTTCTTCATACCAAGAAACCGGAGGTGCCAAAGAAAAGGCGGACTCCCTCATTGATCTAGTCCAACGCATTGCTGATGACCATCCTGATAAATTCGAAGTCGCCACCAGCGTTGCAGATGTAAACCGCATCTTCGCCGATGGGAAAATTGCCCTACCCATGGGGATGGAAAACGGGGCGCCTATTTTGGACGACTTAAGCAACATCCAATATTTCTACGATCGGGGGATTCGGTACATCACACTCACCCACGCCAAAGATAATCTCATCTGTGATTCATCTTATGACACCACCAATACTTGGGGTGGATTGAGCCCTTTCGGTCGTGAAGTGGTGAAAGAAATGAACCGTGTGGGCATTATGGTGGATATATCCCACGTCACCGATGAGGTGATTAATCAAGTGCTGGATATGACAGACGTGCCCGTAATTGCTTCTCATTCATCCTGTCGTCATTTCACTCCAGGATGGGAACGGAACATGGGTGATGATGAGATTCGCAGATTGAAGGACAACGGCGGTGTTATCCAGATTAATTACGGTTCTTCGTTTGTGACGCAAGAAGCTCAGGACAAACGTGCGGCCAACAGCGAAAAGATTGCCGCCTATGCAAAAGAAAATGGATTAACTGCCGATGATGATGAATTAAAAGACTATGCGAAAAAAGTTCGGGCAGAAAATCCTATGTATGCGGACATTACAGAAGTGGTGGACCATTTTGACCGTGTAGTAGAATTGGCCGGCATTGACCATGTGGCCATCGGTTCGGACTATGACGGTGTAGGCGATACTTTGCCTTATGGATTGAAAGATGCGGCTTCTTACCCAAACCTCATTTATCATTTGCTAAAGCGGGGATATTCTGAAGAGGATATAGAAAAAATCTGCTATAAAAATATCTGGCGGGTTTGGTCTGCCGTAGAGGCTGCGGCTGAATAAGTCATTTTAATAATTTAAACAAATGTATGGTGCGCAAATCTGCGTACCATACATTATTTATTATGGTCTTTAACGGCTTTAGATACTTTTCGCTGGAGCCAGCTCCGGGCAAATACATTTAAAAAGGGTATCATCCGTAATTTCCCCGGCGTGTACACACGTCGCTTCCCGGCAGCCATCCCTTTGATAATGCCATTCACGCAATCATCCAATTCGATCGCGTGGTTCCCATGGGTATGCTTCGATGCCCCTAACTTTTCTCCATCAGCCCCAAAGGCGTTGGCCCGCAAATCCGTACCTTTAATCCACCCTAAATATGCATCCATAAATTTTACCTTGCCATCCGATTCAATTTCCAGCGTTTCAGTAAAACCGCGGAGGGCGTGCTTCGAGGCGGCATAGCCCGCGTGTGCCGGAAAGCCCATCAGGGCCTGTGCCGTAGTAACGGATACAATAACACCCTTTGATTTTTTTAATACTGGTAAAGATGCGTGGACACAATTCACGGCGCCCATATAATTTACATCCATGAGTTTCTGAAAAAATGAAGGGTCGCTGATATCTTCAAAATTGGCCCACATGCTGACGCCTGCATTTAAAATTATACCGTCCACACCGCCAAAGGTTGCCACCGTTTTATCTACCAATGTCTTGCAGGCATTTCGACCCGTAATATCGGTCGGCACAGCAACGACCCTACCTCCATCCGATTCAATTTCATTCTGAATTCGGTTGAGTTTATTTTCACTCCGGGCTGCCAATACTACACTGGCGCCGCGGGAGGATAAGCCTTTTGCCAGCCCTTCTCCAATGCCAGATGATGCTCCGGTAATGATAAAAATGGATCCTGAAATTTTTATGATAACCCTCTAAGGTTCGTTGGCAAATACGCCGTTGCGAATTCCAAATATATTGGCAGGGTCGTGGGCGTTTTTTAAATCTTTAATCAATTCAATACTGGAATCAGAAATGGTATCTTTTACAAAATCTTTCCGAATCTTGCCTACGCCGTGATGGTGAGAAATGGACCCACCCTTATCCATGATGGCCTTTCGGATGGCATGCTCAATTTCGCCAAAGAGTTCTTCCGCCTCCGGTATATCTTTCACGCTCACCCCCACCATAAAGTAGATGCAGACCCCTGTATGGTAAATCTGAGGAATGCGGTAAGAGATATACGGCTTCCCGGGGAAATTGTGTTTTGCATGGTAGGTTAACAGCGTTTCGGTGGCTGCTTCACAGACGGTTTTAATTTTACTCCACGGCACAGTGGTTTCCATGGTTTCACCAATGAAGTGGTAGTCCGTTAAAAAATCCCGGATGTAAGCAATGGCAAAGGTGAGCAGATATCCTCGTTTCCCATTTCCGGGACCGCCAATCAATCCGCCATGCTGTTTAGCCAGTTTTAAAATATTTTTTTCTTGATAGGCCACTTCGCCCCTTGACCCCTCCATCACAAACGTGGTGGCGCACATTTTATCAGCATCAAACCTTTTCACCTTCAACACGAAGAATTTTTCTACTTTGCTCATGAATGCCTTAAAGCCTTCTGCTTTGGGCTTCAGTGCTTGACCAAATCGGAATTGCACATTATCTACCAGTCGCACACTGGATGGTACATAGTTGGTTTTGGATAGGTCGTATAGAAATTTGGTTCCGGATTCGAAATCTTTAAAGATAACTGAGTTGTATTTTTTTGTTTCTGGCTTGTTATGAATTTTGAGGACAGCCTTGGTGATGATGCCCAGGTTTCCTTCTGATCCAAATAATATATTCTGAGGTTTAAACCCGATGGATGCACGGCTCAATGGCTCCACCTGTTCAATGACGCCTTTGGGCGAAATCATGGTTACATTTTCTACAATATCTTCAATATTGCCGTAGCGGTTTTTTTTCATACCGCTGGCGTTAGTGGCAATCCACCCGCCCAAGGTGGAAAGCTCTACACTGTCTGGTTCGTGGCCCATGCAATAACCTTTCTCCTCTAGCCAAGATTCCAAAGCGGTGCCGGTAATACCAGCCTGTACACAGACGCGACGATCCTCTTCATTCAACCATTCAATCTGATCCATACGGCGCATATCTACGGATACAATCATCCGCTGTTCTGCGTCTGGAATCATTAAGGCGCTGGTTACATTTGTACCGCCGCCATAGGGCACAAGGCAAACATCGTGGGTTGCTGCCAATTGAATCAGCGCTTGCACGTCTGATTCTGACTCCACATAAAATACCATATCCACACATCGCGCTATACGATTATATAATACTTTATACACTTCTTCTGATGTGGTTTGGCCATGGCTGTGGAGAAGACGATCTTTATCATCGGTGGTAAAATGATCTTCAGAAAAATCTCTCCTTACTCCGTCCATAAATTCTTGATTCAGGTTAGGCGGTGTTACTGGTTTATGCTCCACTTCTGCCAATTTATCGTTGGGGTCTACCGTTATGCCTAAAACTTCTTCAATATAAGGAATAAAGTCAGGCATCCGCGTGCCGGAGAGTTCATAGCGGTCTCCCACCATGGATACGGTTCTGTCTTCATTCAAAACAAAACTGGAATCCTTGTATCCCCATTTGTGGCCCCAGGTGGTGTGCTTGTTTGCAAAAAATTTTTTATCTGGCATAGAATGATTTTCTTTCTTGTTGGATTTGACCTTCTAAAGTTTTGGTCATCTGATTGATCTGCTCATAATGGTCGCTGTCTTCTTCCGTGACAAAATCAGAAGGATGAATCGGTGGTAATATTGTGACATTCACACGGGCAGGATACATAATGAAGCGTCCCTTGGGCCATGACCGAAATGATCCGTCAATAAATATAGGCACTATGGGCGCATTTAAATGAACTGAAAATCGGGCGGCCCCTTTTCGAAATGGTCTCATCATATTGGGCTCTCCCCTCGATCCTTCCGGAAAGATAACCAGGTTCCTTCCATCTTGATCCATGAAGGCTCGGCATAATTCGATGGTATCATCAAATGTAAAGGTATCACCATTTCTCTCCTCCGTTTTTCGGGCAATGGGTACCAAGTTCATGACAAAGTTGGTTAGTGTCCGCTTTATGGTGCTATCAAACCAGTAATCTTTGGCCGCCAACATGCCGAAATAATTGAAGCTCTTTCCTGCGGCTGCACTGATGAGGGCCACATCCATATGGCTGTTATGGTTGCTGGTAAAAATGGCTGATTCATTTGGGAGGTTTTCACGCCCTGACACCCGAACAGGTGTATACCATAGGAATACAAACTTGCACCAATAATAAAACATCTTTTTCCAAAATTGAAAAAAGAGAGGCTGTTTGTTAACGAGATATGAATATTGCGGGTCTGCTAAAACGGACATCTCTGCACGTATTTATCGACCATAGGTCATGTGGGCTTGGGTAAAGGTGTCGGAAGCAATGGCTGAAAAAAGTGAAATCTCCAAAGCCAATGCAGAGGCGCCGATAATTTCTGCCAGCTTTCTCGCTGCAAATTTACCTTGATCGCATCCAAGCAATTTCAAATTTTGTTTTTGGGGTAATAACCTTGTGCCACCGCCCACTGTACCAATAGTTATTGTCGGTAGGGTTAATCTGAATTTTACACCATTATCCGTTGGCTCTGTCTGGTAATGGCCAATAGAGTTTTCAGCCACGCATGCTGTATCCTGGCCGGTGGCCAAATAGATGGCAGTGAGCGCATTTGAAATATGCAAATGACACCCCTCCGTGCCTGCCAAACGCGTAATGGTGGGCCCAACGCGTTGGAGCATGGCCATCTCGGATGTGTCTGCTTTGAGTATTCGACGAATAACGGGATTGGTGATGGTCGTCTCAACAATGACGCTATGGCCTCGGCCCATTATCATATTCCGCGCAGAAGCTTTTTTATCACTGTTGAACCCGGACTCTAAAAGGAAATTTGCCCCGGTTTGGTTTTTGATATAATCGCAAGCCATTTTCGCCGCAAGAGTAACCATATTTTGCCCGGCTGCATTGCCCGTATCCAATACAAAGTCTAAAATCAAATAGTTTTGAATCGGGTACTGATCAATACGCAAAAGCTTCCCATAATTGGATGTTTTATCCGCCACACGCTTTATGGATTTGAAATGTTTTGTGACCCAATCAGAAAATTTTGCAACACTTTTTACATCATCAAAAATAAAAACGGGCGCCCGTGATAGCTCCTGCTTTACATGGGTTACATGAATTCCACCACAACGGCGTGTGGCAACCATACCTCTCGTCATGGACAATGCAAGTGTGCCTTCCAATGTGCATAGGGGCACATAGAACTCTCCCTTTGCATAATCCCCGTCAATCAGAAGCGGCCCAGCAATGGCCATGGGTACTTTCATGTAGCCGATGTGATTCTCGATGATACCTTTTAACTCCTCCGGGTTGTTTTCAAGTGTTGGATCAATCTCAACACCGGTTTTCTCCCGAAGCCAATCCAGCCGTCTGTCTGTATCGTCTTGGGTGTACCCGTTAGGTATCATGTGTTTTCCATTTTTCTTTGTCATATTATGTTTAGAATCATTCCTAATGGATAAGTCCGGAATATAATTAGACTCTGTTTAACTTTTGCTAAAGTTTATTTTAACGCCGTTTGCATTAACGATATAGGTCTTGTACCCATTTCGCATCTTCATTGGATAGCGGTTCTCCCAATTGAGCTGCAACTTTTACTTGATCCTCGTTTCGCTGTCCAAGCAATACACATCCTGTGGGCGCATCCGTCAACAGTGCGTCCACCAATCCATGCATCACCGGTTGGGAATGATCTGAAAATTGAATTTCTAATTTTGTCTTATTAGTCTGCATTTTATCAATCATTGTTTGATTGGCAAAACCCTTCACCGTTGTGCGAAAGTCTCCCCTCTCAAAAGTGGCGGGACTTGTGTATTTTCCCGTAAGGAGCCCATGCTTTATAGGTGAAAAAAAGCAGATGCCTACATTGTAAGTGTCCACATAATCTTTTAGCCCTGAGGATGCATAGGTATCATCAATCACATTGCGATAGGGTTGGATGATATCCGGATTTACTCGATCAATATAGTTCATAATTTTATCTAAAAACCAATCGGAAAGGCCAATAAATCGCGTTTTGCCTTCTTCTTGAAATCGCTTAACCACATCAATTGCATCGTCAAAATATTCTTCCTGTTTTCCGAAATTGCAATGGTGGAGGTACATTAAATCCACACAATTTGTGTTCAGGTTTTTTAACGAGCGCTCCATGTTTGTCCGCATATGCTCTGGATGGTACCAGTGACTATAGGGACCCATATCCCACCCCACTTTGGTAGCGACAAAAATATCTCTGCGGGGGATCTCATCCCACATGGAGCCGATGACTTTTTCAGAATGACCGTCACCATATACATCTGCAGTATCCCAATGGTTAATGGCGGAAGCATATGCCTTGCGCAATGCATTTTTGCTATCTTCGTCGGTTTGTCCGCCCCATCCCGCAGGCTGATTTTTGCCTGCCATGTTAGGGCCGCCATAAGACCATGTACCCAAACTGATTCGAGAAACATTAACGCCGGTCCGCCCTAAGGTTACAATTTCCATTTTAATCCTTTTTTTGAAAGCGAAAATTTACGGAAACTCGATCCTTAATATGTCATCAGGATTTCACATTATCGATATTGGCCACCGGGGATTTTCTCTCGATCGAGCTGTTTCAGAACTTGAAACAACCGTTAGCGATCTCGTTTTTGGTGGAAAAGTCCGCGCCATTAAAGTAATCCATGGCCACGGCACCGGTGCGTTGAAACAGGGTGTGCGGGAATGGTGCGAAGATCAGGCTGGGCGATTTCAAGCGGTAATCTATGGTGAACATTACGATCTGTTTGATCCGGACTCAGCCAGTATGCGTGCAGACTGCGGCTCTCCTTATGATCCGGACCTGGGGAAGGGCAATGGGGCCATCACATATATTTGGTTATGGTGATTGGACGTGTATAATCATTACCCCTAAATTCATGTCTACATGACAACAAGCAACACATTTGACCAATTATTTCGCCATATGGTACCCACCTCCATGGAGGGGATCCAGATTTTCAGCATGGATGATAATTATATTAAACCCCAGCGGTATAACGATGTCACCAATTTAGAAAATGGAATTTGGGAAGACCTTTTCATCAATGTTGCGCCCCTTATCGATCAGTATGTTTCCAGAGAATATTTATTGGGGATGCGCGCCCTCCCGATTCCCAAAGACCGATTCCCTGATTTTGAGGCCATTTCTCCATTGATTCAAAACTCCACCAATTGGCAACTTGTCTCTGTTGCAGGATTTTTATCCGAAGAATTGTTTTTCGACCTAAATGCCAATCGAAAGTTTCCTGTGACGGATATCATTCGAAAGTCTCCCCGGTTTGAAGAAAAATATGCGGGCAAAGATATCCAAAACGATGAGGGATACACTCCTGAGCCGGATATTTTTCACGATATTCAGGGACACATTCCTTTTTTAATGAATAAAGACTATGCCGATTTCATGCATGATGTGGGCACACTTGGTGATACGATTTTGAGAGATGAGCGAAAACTGGGGAGTGAACTGGTTGCCCATAACTTAAGGCGACTCCAAAATTTTGCATGGTGGACCTATGAATTTGGGTTAATCAAAAATAATGGTGGTACAGACAAGTTTCGCCGGCAAACCAATGACATTGATTATGAAATCTATGGTGCAGGTATTATTTCGTCTTTTGATGAAACGGTAAATATTGTGAAGTGTGCAAAAGGTGAATCTAAGCGGTCTCAAATCTTGCCTTACGATATTGAAGAAATTGTGATGACTTGTTTTAATTATAGCGATATTCAGGATCGGTATTATGTCGTCGACTCCATGGAAGCCTTATTTGATTCATTCCGGAACAACCAGGAGTTGTTCTGGTTTGAAGGTTAATACCAAGAAGTTTAAATGAAAAACTTTTTACCCTTAATCCTCATCATTTTTATATACAAAGGATGCGCGCCCTCACCCTCTCGACTGGCAACATCTGATCCCGCATTGCTGGTTACCCAAGCGGATTCACTCTTGGCTGCTCGTCCGGATGATGTTGATTTGCGTTCATCCATTATAAAGGCTCGCTTGAATCTTGCAGAGGCCAACAACGACATGAACCAATACAAGGCAGTACTTAAAATGGATCCAAGAAACGGCACTGCCAACTATCATATCCACATGGCTACAGGCAAAGTGCACTATAAAAAGGGGCATAAAAACGGCCAGTGGGATGCAATTCAATCCTTTGCAAAAGCGGCGGCGGCAATTGACTCCTTAGGAGCACCACATTATTGGCTTGGTCAAGCTTATGAAAAAAAGGATGAAATGGATTTTGAACTCCCATTAGAGGCATACGATAAAGCACTAACCCTTTACCTATCCGATGGCCTCAGGCCCAAGGTTGTCTCTGCCCGTGCGGCCCTCCTTAAACGTAAAAAAACATATGAAGATTTCTGGAAATAAGCTCCTGGCACACCGTCATTTAAATCGATTTCTTCTCTATTTTTGACTTGATTCACTAACGGAGCGGAGTTAAACTTTATCTACCTATAGACGCCTTCGTCTTACGGTGCCACACAATCCGAGGTAAAGATAAATGGCAAAAAAAATCTTATTTAAAAAATTAGTAATTGGGCTTTTTATAGCCCTATTTACAACAACCCTATTTGCCCAAAAACCACGAAACATTTCAGGAACGCTTGTAGATGGCGATGGCAATGTGGTTGTCGAAAACACTGTCCTCCTTTTGGCTGAGGATGGAACCGAATCACAACGAACTGAAACGTCCAAAAAACGGCTTGGCCGGGGCGGTGGCAAGTTTGAATTCAAGAAAGTTGATCCGGGCAATTACTCTCTAGAAGCTGATGGTGGCGATGCGGGTAAGTTAAGTATGTCCGTTGAGGTTGCAGATAGCCATGTGAAATTAGGCGACGTGGTTTTGGCCACTGATGCAACTGCTGATCCTGCGGTTACGCCGGATGCGATCCCCATTCCATCTGCTGAGGAACCTACCCCCGTTGTTTTTAAACCTGATCCCGGGAAAGATTATATTTTGAATGAGCTCAGTTTTGAGATAAAAAAAATGACGGCTGAACTCAAGTATTTAAATGAAGAATTAGAAAATTTAAAAGCCCTCAGTAAAATGTGGGTAAATCCCCTCGCCATTTATTCTAAAGAAATTATCATGAAAAATGGCTCCACCGTATTTGGTAAAATTGTTTACCAGGACGAGGTATCTTTAAAGGTTGAAACGCTGGTGGGATACCTTATCATTAACCGAAAAGATGTGGTGCGGATTGTGGATAATGTAGTGACAGAAGAACAGGCGGAATATGTACCGGAACAAGTTCGAGACAGCTACACGCCTCCACCCATGCCCAAACTGGCTGAACCCCAATACACCTCATCCGAACGAAACGATTCCAAAAGATATTCAGCCAATTGTGTGCTGGTGGGCAATATCAGTGAGAAAAAAGATGCCCAAGGGAATATTGTATTCAATGGTGAAATCAAAAATATTGGCGGACGGCGATCTGACTTTGTTAAAGTGGATTTTGTATTTCGTAAAAATTGGAGCGGCGAAACAAAAACACTCACCACATTCGTTAGGGGTGGATATCACACATTTGATTCAGGAATTACAACCGACGCCACGCTTCTACCAGGTGCAACAGGGGCCTTCGAACTATATGTCCCCCATGACTTTGGCTCCTTCATCGGTTACTCTTACGTAATCGATTGGGAGGAGTACGAATAAGTGCGGTCCGGTGCTGCCACAATTCCATTTAGTTTAATGCGAAAAGGCTTGATACTCCTTATGGTCATGGGAATGTCAAGCGCCCAGGAAACGCCTTTATCTGAAATATTTTTCTTGGACCTGGGGATTGTTATTGAGCCAACCAATGGTTCGGAAACATATTCCAGGGTTGTAAACAAGCCTTCAAAAGAGGTGGCGTTTAAAATTAAGAAAGTAGAAAGTGGGTCCGTATATATGGCTTCTAGTGAGGCGCTCTTATCTACATTGGATCGCATTAATAATCGAATTGAAAAACTCGAAAACTCCTTTCAATCTGAAATGGGTGCATTATGGCAAGAAAATGTTGCGCTGCGCCAGACGCTTGCATCTCTTCAATCCACAACATCATCATCTAAAAAATCCTATGTGGAGGTTAATGAGGAAAAACCGGAAGTCGATTCTCCCCCAAAACCAATTAAAACCAAGCCAGCCCCAACCTTTGATCAATCTGCCTACATGGCCGGCGTATTTGCTTACCAGCGAGAAGACTTTAAAACAGCCATTCAAAAATTTTCTACACTTGCTTTGGCGTCCACATCAAAAAAAACTGGGGAAAATGTCCTCTATTGGATGGCCGACGCCTACCAGCAATTGGGGAATTATGAAAAGGCCCTTTCCCTTTTGGATCAAATTACAATTTCGGGGACGGTACGAAATGATGATGCGTTGGTTCAAAAGGGGTTGCTCCACCGTAAAATGGGGAATGAGCCATTGGCCCAGTTGGCGTTTAGCCATGTGGTTTCTCAACATCCGGAGAGTGAATATTATCGGCTGGCCCAAATGGAATTAAAAAAATCTGACGGTATGAAATGAAACATTTATTCAGAATAATTACATTAACCTTTGTTTTAGTCTCCGTTGGTTTTGGTGCTACACGGGTGGCCTATTTACGGCCTGGACCTATGATGAAAATACCCTTTTCATCTGTGAGCCAATCTCCCTATTTGTTTACAGCCGGGTTTGGATCCGAGCTGCATAATTTTTCTCCCTTTAACACAGCCAATGGCGGTTATTTCAGCATGGAAACGGCTGGCTGGACATTTGGCTTTTCCACGGCTACTGGGGCAGATACAACCCGTCTGGCTAATTTGGAAGTATCCACCTATAAAGCACCTATAGAATTTGGCTTTCATCTCCAACGGCGAGTCTTTGCAAGAAACAATGTTTCTTTCTCTGTGGGTCTTCAGGATATTGTATTTGAAAACAGTACTGGTGGCTTAAATCTGGATCCAAAAGAGCTTTCATTTTTTGGGATCGTCAGCTCTCAAAAAGCCATGGGAAAGTATTCCACAAATATGTTTATCGGTTTTGGAACCGGCGGTTTTGGCGCTATTGATACGGTTCAAATTGATACGCTTTCCAAACAACCTACCGGCACCAATGCCGGGGTGTTTGCAGGCGCAATTGTAAAAACGCCTTATTTAGAAAAATGGGGCGGTGTAGATATTGTGGGTGAATTCGACGGCAACGGCATCAATGTGGGACTCCGCATCCCCCTTACCTCGGATTATCGCCTGAACCTAGGGTTCACCCACATAGAAAAATTACCGAAATGGAAAGAACGGTATTGGGAAGGCCATGCAGGCATGACCATCGGGTTTGAAATTTCAGCCCCACGTGGCTCTGGGATTAAAACCCCTGGAGGCGGCCCATCTCCTGCTCCACTTCAGCCGGGACCAATCAATATGGCCGACATGGACACCACCCTTATGATGGCGGACTATACGGTGAATACGCTGCGAGATTCTATGGGGCTCATGACCAATGAAATGCGCAATCTGATAACACGGCTCTCGGCCATGGAACAACACTCTAAGTTTTTAGAGGATTCATTAAAAGCTGTCCGCCTAAATAACAATGTGAGCGAACAGAATATGAATAATGCCATGCGCCATTTATCTCGTTCACTGCGTTATTTCTATGCCGGAAACTATCGCGCTTCTCTCCAAGAGGTGGAAGCGGCATTAGAGCTCAATCCGAACTTGGCGCTGGCTTATGCCCGCCGCGGGTCGATCTATTATAAATTGGGGGATATTCAGCGAGCTACCATCAATTGGAACTTGGCGCTACGGATGGATCCTGAGTATGATGATGTAAGAAACGTGCTCAAAGCACTGCATGAAAATCGTTTGAAATCAACCAGTATGATTGAGGATTAATATATGGATATCGCAACCCTTATAGGAATTATTTTAGGAATGGGGGCCATCATTGGAAGTATTTTTTTAATGACCCCGGATTTGGGTATGTTTGGATCTGTTTCCAGTTTTGGTATTGTGTTTGGAGGTATGATCGCATCGGTTTCGGTTGCTTTTCCTTTAAAAGACGTTCTCCAGCTGGGGAACGCCATGGGAGCTGTTTTTAAGGGAAGCAAAGATTCTCTAGGCGATATAGTGGATGAAGCAGTTGAAGCATCTGAAGTTGCACGAAAAGGTACAGCAGACTTAGAAAATCATATTGGTAATATTAAAAGTTTTTTCTTTAGAGATGGAGCCCAAATGGTTATTGATGGTTATTCTCTAGAAGAGTTGACTGAAATATTATATACCCGTATCGAATATCGAGAATTACGTGAAAATACTCAAGCTGGGTTATTTAAATCTATGGGTGTTATGTCTCCTGCCTGGGGAATGGTTGGGACCCTGATTGGTCTAGTAGTGATGTTATCTGGATTTGGTGAAGGGGG
This sequence comes from Fidelibacterota bacterium TCS55, assembly GCA_001577025.1. GTDB lineage: Bacteria > Fidelibacterota > Marinisomatia > Marinisomatales > TCS55 > TCS55. The sequence continues at coordinate 82,777 of LSCF01000001.1, forward strand.
GACAGATACATTAGGTGCCGGTATGTCTGCAGCGCTCATTACAACTTTTTATGGGGCTGTATTTGCAAATTTATTTTTTCTACCTATGGCTGATAAAATAAAAACGCGAATTACGTTTACCAGCACAATTCAAAATCTGCAGGTAGAAGCTGCCCGTTTAATTCACCAAAAAAAACACCCCATCATCGTACGGGAAAAATTGAATTCATTTATTCCACCTAAAGAATGGAAAAAAGACGAAGGCTAGACTAAATGGCTGCCACCCCGCAAGAAGTAAAGAAATTTATAAACAAAGGCAAGGACCAGGTGGACGAAGGGCTTCCTGGTTGGTTTGGTACATTTGCTGATATGATGACATTGCTGTTTGCTTTTTTTGTTTTATTGGCTGCTATTTCCACAATTGATCCTGTAAAACTGCAAAACATGGCAGATGGAATGGGAAAATCCGTAGGTAAAAAGAAAGAGATTGAAAACCAAGCCATGTCGCTCGGAGACATCCAAAAAGCAGCGCAAAAAATGATTGAAGAAATGGAAAAAGATTCCGAAACAGGAGAAAAGCCGGTAGAGGTTACCACCAGCCCTAAAGGTGTAACAATTGGTATTTCTTCCGACATCAGTTTTCGATCTGGTTCTGCAGAAACTAAACCTGAGTTCATGGCAATTTTAAAGAAAATTTTACCCACCATTCAAGAATCTGCCTTTCAAATAGCTATTGAGGGCCATACGGATAGTGATCCTCTTCCTGCCGCCTTGAAAGTAAAATATCCCAGTAACTGGGAATTGTCTGGTGCTCGGGCCGCTGCTGTGGTGCGATTGCTTATTGGATTAGGAATAAATCCGACTCGACTGGAGGCCGTGGGTTATGGAGAATTTGTTCCACGGGATAGAAAAAATACGGAATTATTATCTCAAGATTTGGTCCAAAAATATAATTCTAACCCACAGCAAAAAGCACGAAACAGGCGTGTAGAAATTACTTTTCTAGCGCCCCGTGGGGGGCCCGTGGGAAGAGAGAGCACCACTGAGGGAGAAGGGTAATTATAAAATTTATATGGATAAGGGAGTTGATATGAAAAAGCGGAGTAATCGGGTATTGAGATATGCCCTCACATTGGGGCTGATTATGGTAGTTGGGCTCGGACAGTCCAGTGGCTATTTGGCTCAAAAATTGATGATAGAAAACAATCTGAGAAAGCGAATTTCTGATGCGCTTGAAAAGGTGATTGATAATCGAAAGTATGTTATTGATGTTAGCGTTGATCTGGAAATCAGCAGTGCATATGAAAATCAAACCACATATTCGCCCGGTGGCAACAGTGGTGTGGAATCTCTGAAAGCAGCAGAAGATATCTTAGCTGCCCAGGAAACACCAACAAGTGGCCGTGCGGGCTTGCCCATTCCTGGGTTTGATTTTACAGCTGAATCATCCACAGAAGGTGAAGAGGTTATCCCCGATGCCACTGAATCTGAAATGGATAAGCCGGTTGGAGATAATGTGGTTTCTCGTACACAAACAGAAACTCGTCCTGCAATGGCATCTGTGCGCAACATGGAAATCAGTATTATTATTCAAGAGGGTGCAGCGCCTGAGCTGATTGAAAATATTCGCCAAGTGGTTATGGTTGCTTCCCGCTTCAACCGTCCGCGCGGCGATGTTTTGAGTATCATGACCGCCAGCTTTAAAGAGCGGCGAGATGAAAAATCTGCTGAACAAGTTCTGCTGAAAAATATTGCAGAAAAGCTGGAATCCCTTGAAAGCCAGCGCGAACGGCTTGGTGAAGTTGATTGGAAACAAGAACTTGAAAACTATAAAGAATCTGAAGCGGAGCGCCGCCAAGAAGATCGGCTTTATTTTCAATCTAAACTTGCTGAATTTGAAACTGCCGCCAGAGATCAATCCTATGACCAAGAACGGCAAGCCATGCTTCAGCAGGATTCGGTCCGACTTCAGGCTTTGAATGAAGAAATTCAAAACCTTAAATCATTTTTAGGTACTGCAAATCTCTCGGACTCCGCAGCGGCCGAAGCCCAATCGTCTGTTCAAAGCAAGTTGAGTGAGAAGGAATCTTTGGATGCACAGATTGCTGAAAAGCTTGCTATGCTGGATAAAGTGCAAGGCGAGCTGGACAGTCAACCAAGTGGTAGCGGTAATGGCATGCTCATTTTTGTCGCTGTACTCAGCGCATTGGTTATTGTGCTTATTGTTGTACTCGTATTTGTATTAATGAACAAACCCAAAGAGCCGGCTATGCCCCCTTGGATGATGTATCCTCCTCGGCGGCCTAAAAAAAAAGATAATGGTGTAGCGCCATCTGCGCCCGCACCTCAGCCTTCACCCCCACCGGCACAGGCCACAACTGAAGATGTGGCCGTACTTCAAAGTGAAGTGAACGACATGAAACAGGCCGTAGTATCCATGAGTGTTGGGCAGCCTCAGGCGGCAACAAAAATTGTGAAAGATTGGATATTAGAAGAAGCGCCACCTGAGCCCGAACCGGCACAAGCGGCGCCGGAGCCTGAAGATGATGGCGGTAAAAAGAAGAAGAAAAAGAAGAAGAAATAAGAGGCTTTTATGATTTCTGACTATAATAGACTTTCCGGACTACAAAAGGTTGCGATCCTTTTTTCTGTTCTCGGTGAAAGCCTCGCTCTGAACTTGGTAAAGGGTTTAGATAAAACAGAGGTGCGCAAAATCCGCGCTGCTATGCGTGGTGTAGGAAATGTAGCCTTTGCCGTCAAAAAACAAGTGATGGAAGAGTTTTATTTCTCATTTGTAAGTGAAAAGTTTCAAGAAGAGGCAGAAAGCGATGAGCCCAAAAAACCTTTCTCTTTTTTGAATGAACTTACGGATGAGCAGTTAATTGCGCTCTTGATTACAGAAACACCCCGCGTCATTGCCATTACCATTGCACAACTATCTTCAGAAAAACGGATGATGATTTTAAACCGTATCAGCGAAGAAGAAAAAGGCCAGGTACTGCTTAACATTGGCAACCTAAACGATGTCCCTCTCGAAGCTGTAGTACAAATTGCAAACAAGCTGCAGAAAAAATCAAGGCAACTACCAAAAACGGTGGCCTTTTCGCGTGGTGGCGGTAAAGACCTTGCTGACCTTTTGGGGGAAATGGATGCAGAAGATGAAGAAATGTTCATGTCTAACCTTGAACAGGATAATCCCGACTTGGCTGAAGAGGTAAAAAAATACCGCATTACATTTGAATCTATTTTTGAAATTTTCCCGGACAACCTACTGCGAGATCTCATGAATGCGGTAGACTTGGATGCCGTGGCAATGGCTCTAAAAGGAATGGAACAGTCCATCGCTGATAAGGTGATTGGTGTTCTTCCTAAAAAGAAACAGGCCATGTTTGAACCGGTGGAAGGCGCCGTGCCAAAGCGCGACGTAGACACCGCCCGAAAATCCATAGTCTCAGCAGCAAAACAAATGGAGCGTGATGGTGCGTTTAAACTCGAAGATCTGCTCGGCGGTGAAACTGTAGAATAGACCATCGCTCAATATCGCTTAGATAAAAACCCCATCCCAATTCTGATTGAGATGGGGTTTTTTTATTTAGTTCAATATATTGATTTTACTCTTGCATTAGGTGCGCCCATGCAGCAGCGAGCCTTGCAATAGGTACCCGAAAAGGCGAACAGCTTACATAATCCAACCCGGTTTGATGACAAAACATAACGCTGTCGGGATCACCACCGTGTTCACCACATATGCCAATTTTTAAATTTTTCCTTACACTTCTTCCTTTTTCTACGGCCAAAGAAACCAATTCCCCAACCCCTCTTTGATCCAAGCTTTGAAATGGGTCGTGAGATAATATGTTATTTCCTAAATAATCCGGCAAAAATCCCCCTATGTCATCTCTGCTGAATCCATAGGTTGTTTGGGTCAAATCATTAGTGCCAAAACTAAAAAATTCCGCTTTTTCTGCAATTTCATCAGCAGTAAGGCAGGCCCTTGGTAGCTCAATCATTGTACCTACTAAATAATCAAATTTAATTCCAGTTTCTTCCATTACACTATCAGCTACGCTCCGTACAATTTTTTCTTGGTTATTGTACTCCATATAGGAACCAACTAGAGGAATCATGACTTCAGGCATTGCATTAATTTCCGAATTTTTAAGGGCTGCCGTTGCTTCAAATATTGCCCGAGCCTGCATTTCCGTAATTTCAGGATAGGCAATTCCCAATCGGCATCCGCGATGACCCAACATGGGATTGAACTCATGTAGGCTATTAATTCTTTGTCGAATTTTTTCCGCTGTTATATTTAATTCTTTTGCCAATTCATCTATTTGTTCCTCGCTCAGAGTTATAAATTCATGCAATGGTGGATCTAAAAGTCGGATAGTAACTGGCTTATCAGCCATAGCTTCCAAAATGCCCATGAAATCCTCCCTTTGATAGGGCAATAAATTCATCACTGCTTCTCGCCGTTCAGTTTCGTTTTCCGCCAAAATCATTTTTCGCATTTCAACAATTCGTTGTGGGTCAAAAAACATATGCTCCGTACGACACAACCCAATTCCTTCAGCTCCAAAAGCGATGGCTTGTTTAGAATCCTCTGGACTATCGGCGTTAGTTCTTACTTTAAGGGTTCTAAATTCATCTGCCCAATCCATGAGGATTCGATAAGAATCGTTTGATTCTGGTTCTGCAGATTTAAGTGTTACTTGGCCTTGATAAACGATGCCTTTAGATCCATTCATTGAAATCCAATCGCCCTCTTTGATGAGAAAATCTCCCGATCGCATTTCCTTTTTGATAAAATCAATATTTAGTGCAGCACAGCCAACAATACAGCACTTACCCCAGCCTCTTGCAACCAAAGCTGCGTGGGATGTCATTCCGCCTTTAGCTGTTAGAATTGCCTCTGCCACATGCATACCATGTACATCTTCTGGAGAAGTTTCTTCTCGAACCAATATAACATTTTCTCCATTTTTTGCCCACTCCTCCGCATCATCTGCGGTGAAAACGACCCGGCCTACACCACCGCCGGGCCCAGCGGGTAACCCCCGCACAACCACTTCCGTTTTTACTTCTTCATCTAGATCTAAACTTGGATGCAACAATTCATCAAGCTGTTCCGGCTTAACTCGCAAGATGCCTGTTTCCTTTTCAATCATGCCTTCAGACACCATATCAACGGCCATTTTAATTGCGGCTCCACCAGTTCTTTTACCTGTCCTTGTTTGCAGCATCCATAGGTGACCATTTTCAATAGTAAATTCAATATCCTGCATATCCTTATAATGTTTTTCTAATTTTGTTCTTATTTCGTCAAGCTCTTGGTATACATGTGGTAAAAAGGTTTCTAAAGATTGTAAATGTTTTGACTCTTCTGTTTTGGTGGATTCATTTAGCGGGTGGGGTGTTCGTATTCCTGCAACCACATCTTCACCTTGCGCATTTTGCAGCCATTCCCCATAGAAACGATTTTCCCCTGTTGCTGGATTCCGCGTAAAAGCAACGCCAGTAGCAGATTCTTCCCCAGTATTACCAAAGACCATTGCCTGCACATTTACTGCTGTACCCCATTCATCAGGAATATGTTCTATTTTACGGTAACTAATAGCCCGCTTCCCATTCCAGCTTTGAAATACAGCTTTGACCCCACCCCATAGTTGCTCGTAATGATCATCTGGAAAAGAACTGCCCAATACTTTTTCAATTTTATCTTTAAATAATTCTGAAATTTTTATCCAGTCATCACTGGATAAATCCACATCTGTTTTAAGGTTGTTTTCTACTTTATATTGTTCCAAAATGCCCTCAAGCTGATGTCGTATACCTAGCCCATCTTGTGGTTCAATACCGGCGGCCTTTTCCATTACTACATCTGAATACATCATGATCAGACGGCGATATGCATCATATACAAAACGCGGATTGTTAGTTTTTTGGATTAAAGCTGGAATTGTTTTAGATGTGAGTCCCACATTTAAAACGGTTTCCATCATACCGGGCATTGACATTCGAGCCCCAGATCTTACTGATAGAAGTAATGGATTTTCTGTATCTCCAAATATTTTCCCCATTACTGATTCTGTTTTACCCATCCCTTCTTTTAATTGATTTTCCATGTCACTGGGGAATGTCCTATCATTTTCATAGAAATATGTGCAAACATCCGTTGTAATGGTAAAGCCCGCAGGAACAGGTATTCCCAGATTAACCATTTCAGCTAAGTTGGCCCCCTTTCCCCCAAGAAGATTTTTCATATCTGCCTTGCCCTCTGCCACTTGGCCTCCAAAAAAGTAAACTGATTTCATGGTTTTCCTTTTGTGATCATTTAAATAAAAAATGTCATCAAATTTACATATGTAATTCATCCTTAACATTTAATTTCACTATATAAAAATAACTAAAATTTGTGTCCAACCAATCCCTCTTGAAGCAATTAAATCGTTATAAAGTTCAGTATCCACAGGAAAATGAAAATGTTGATGCTATGATTATTTTACTAACGGAACAAAAAAGTAGTTTTGAGAGGGATAGCTGGGGTGGGCATTTTACTGGTTCTGCCTGGGTGGTAGATCAGTCACGGAAATGGGTGTTGATGACCCACCATTTTCAACTGGGTCTATGGCTCCAGCTGGGCGGCCATGCTGAAGGCAGGACAAACCTATTGAATGTGGCGCTGGAAGAAGCGAAAGAGGAATCAGGGTTGTCCCATTTTAAATTGTTGTCTGATGAAATTTTTGATCTGGACATCCACCGTATACCCCAATATAACGGTAATCCTTCTCACCTCCATTACGACATACGATTTATTTTTGAGGCTCAACATGGTGATGAGGTAATCATCATCAGCGGCGAATCCCATGATGTGGCGTGGGTCCATGTGAATGATGTTCTTCAAAAAAATCCTGAATCGTCTATGGTTAGAATGTTAGAAAAAACAAAAAAGTTTTTCCCTTTATAAACAATGAACCTTCAAGATAAAATCAAAAGAACAATTCTTTCTAATGTGGTTCCAGAAAAGGAGCGAAAAGTCGGTTTAGAAATTGAAGGATTGTATTATAACAATCAATTCTGCCGGCTGCCCGTAAACACCACAAATGGATATAGTGCATCCGATTTACTTGCGGATGCCAATGTCTTGCTACAACCCGATGATGTCTTTTCTTATTCGTTGGAGCCGGGGGGTCAATTGGAGTGGGCCTCTGGACCAGCTGTTTCATTATGGGATATAGAAGCTCAGTATAATCGACATCTTTCCATTGAGAACCAATTGTGTGCCAATCATGATTTGGGACGATTATACTTATCTCTTGAACCTGTATGCACACCAGATGATATTGACCTTATTCAAATGAATAAATACCAATTAATGAATGATTTATTCAGACAATCTGGAAAGTTCGGACCATGGATGATGCGCAATACCACAAGCGTTCAGGTGAATGTCGATTTCACCTCTGAAGAAGATGCAAATGAAATGGCTTTTGTGGCTGATGCTATTCAGCCTTTATTTAGCATTTTATTTTCGAATACACCCTTTATGAACGGCGCACCCGTGGGCACTGCGAATATGCGGTGGCGAATCTGGGAAGATACAGATCCCGGTCGCTGTGGCTCTCTTTTTTCACATAGCATCACAAATCCCCATCAAATGGTGGATGCATATTCAAATTGGATTCAAAGTGTAAAAACAATTTTCCAATATACGCCCGATGGTGATGCTATTGCTCACGAAGGAAGCCTTAAAAAAATGATTATGGACAACCCCAGTGAAATAGAATACCACATCATTTCGGCGTTGCATCAATCCTTCACCCATGTTCGGTATAAGTCTGTTCTTGAGGTCCGTGCCGGGGATCGACCCCAAAAAGGATATGAACTATCTCCCGCCGCTTTTCTTCTTGGACTCCTTACGGCGCCATCTACTCGGAAAGATGTATTTGAAATAGTAAAGCAATGGTCAGATCTAGAGCGCAAACAGCTTGACCAAACCGCCAAGGATATCTCATTTGAAAATATTGGCCCTAACAATACCACTGTTGGGGATTGGCTTTCAACTTTGGGTGGGCTTTCTCTTCGCGGGCTTGATGAACGATCGGCCTTTTTCAATATAAAAAGCGAACGACCAATATTAGAGCCTATCTTAAATAATCTTTTGGTAAATGGGCCCAAAACTAAACAAATTCAGAATGCTTACAAAAAGGCCGGGGGGCCATTGGATCGATTCCTGTTGGATTGTTGCCTGGAGAACGCCTCTCAATAACGATAAGTATGTTGCCAAAAATACATCCACTGTTTATCCACTTTCCTATTGCGCTTTTTTCGGCGGCAATCTTTTTTGATGTGTTTTTCATTTTATTAAAAAAGCCTGAAAACATGCTGGTTGGTTGGTGGGTTATGCTTTTGGCTTTGGTTTCATCTGCAGCGGCAATTGCGACGGGTATTATTGATGATACACTCATTGGGCACCTTGGGTCAGTATTCCCGATTTGGGTAAATCATGGGTGGGTCCAAATTTTCTCCTCCGTTGTTTTTCTCCTCCTTTTTATGTGGCGAACCCGTAATCCTCAATTTTATGAAACTCCAAAATTGAAGTGGTTATATTTGATCTCGGGCGGTATTGGTATTGCTCTATTATATTATGGTGGTCATTTGGGGGCAAAGCTTGCTGGGCGGATTTGATGGTTTATTTTATTTTTGTTGGAATTGAAAGCAATTAAATTCCAATCTATATTTTAGTGAGTTAAGGGGAAAATACTCAATCCATGTACCAATCATCTGATTTAAAAACGGACGGATTTCTAGCCACAAGCCGCACAGACCGGTGGTGGTTCGAACCACTTTGGACCGGTTTAGGGTTCCTTAGTTTTGTCGTTTATACAACTTGGGCGATGTTTCAGGGAGACAATTATTGGTGGAGTGCGGGTCAAGACGGATTTGGTGGATACTTATCGCCATTTTATTCTCCATTGATATTTGTAAAAGAAGCCGTAAACGGCAGTGCACCATTAGATCACGCTTGGTTTGGCCGGTGGCCAGAATGGTGGCCTGCTCTGATTCCAGCCTCGCCGGCTATATTGATTTTAGCGGGCCCTCTATCTTTTAGAATGACTTGTTATTATTATAGAAAATTTTATTACCGAGCATATTTTATGACACCACCGGCCTGTGCAGTTGGTGGCCTCCGCCCTAAAAAATATAAAGGTGAAACTGCCCTCCTTGTATTCCAAAACCTTCACCGGTTTACTCTTTATATTGCATTGGGGTTTGTTGTTATTCTTACTTATGATGGCATTTTATCATTATTTCGAGGAGGCAAGCTTGGGTTTGGCGTTGGATCCTTTATATTGATTGTGAATCCAATATTGCTGGCAGGATATACTTTTGGATGCCATGCATTCAGACATTTAACCGGTGGCAATAAAGATTGCTTTACATGTCCCAATGGAAAGCCCACATTTCGTTATCGGGTTTGGCGGGGTGTTTCATGGTTAAATGGCCGTCATATGTTCTGGGCCTGGATTAGTATGTTGTGGGTTGCTTTTTCTGATATATACGTTCGTATGGTAGCAAGCGGACAGTGGATAGATTTAAATACTTGGGGCAATTAGTGAATATAAATGAAATAAAAACAGTTGAACATGATGTAATCGTTCTTGGGGCTGGTGGTGCGGGTCTTCGCGCGGCCATAGAGTGCTCCATGCAAGGCCTTAGCACCGGCTTGGTCTGTAAATCCCTTTTGGGAAAAGCACATACTGTTATGGCAGAGGGGGGTGTAGCTGCATCTCTCGGCAATTCTGATGACCGGGATCATTGGAAAGTTCATTTCAGAGACACCATGCGTGGTGGAAAATTTTTAAACAACTGGCGTATGGCCGAACTCCATGCAAAACAAGCCCCTGACCGGGTTCGGGAGCTGGAAGAATGGGGAGCTGTTTTTGATCGAACCAAAACTGGATTGATCAATCAACGGAATTTTGGGGGACATCGTTATCCCCGATTGGCTCATGTAGGTGACAGAACCGGACTTGAAATCATTCGGACGCTTCAAGATCGGGGCGTTCATCAAGGTATTGAAGTATATATGGAATGCACAGGCCTGGATCTCTTAAAAGACGGTGATAAAATTGCCGGTATGGTTGCCATGTGGCGAGAAACGGGTGAATTCATTATTTTTCGATGCAAAGCGGTCATTCTCGCAACCGGCGGTGGGGGTAAAGCTTGGAAAATCACCTCCAATTCATGGGAGTATACTGGCGATGGATATGGAATGGCCTATGAGGCCGGCGCCGAACTTATGGATATGGAATTCACACAATTCCATCCTACCGGAATGGTGTGGCCTCCATCCGTTCGTGGTACTCTTGTAACAGAGGGCGTTCGTGGAGAGGGCGGCATTTTAGTGAATAGCGAAAATGAGCGCTTTATGTATGATAATATCCCTGAGCGTTTTGCTCCAGAAACAGCGGACACGGAAGCAGAAGCTGAGCGTTGGCTAGATGGCGATAAGGGAGCCCGTCGCCCACCAGAATTATTGACTCGCGATGTTGTCGCCCGAGCCATTCGCCGGGAAGTCAAGGCTGGCCGAGGATCGCCCCACGGCGGTGCTTTTCTGGATATTGCCAGTCGAAGATCTGCAGAGGATATTAAGAAAAAACTCCCATCCATGTATCATCAGTTTAAGGTGTTGGCTGAGCTTGATATTACCAAGGAAGCCATGGAGGTTGGACCAACCCTCCATTATTTTATGGGCGGTGTCCGTGTGGATGCCGATTCCCAAATGACCCGCGTTCCGGGACTTTTTGCCTGCGGTGAATGTGCTGCTGGTGTTCATGGGGCAAACCGCTTGGGTGGCAATTCACTGTCAGATCTTCTTGTGTGTGGCAAGCTGGCGGGATCTGGTGCCGTGGATTATATAAAATCCACAGCCACACCAAATCTAAATAATGAACAAGTAAAATATATTATACGATCCGCCACCAATATCCTAAACCGTGAATCGGGTGAAAACCCATATCTCATTCATGAAAAGCTACAAGACCTTATGCAAAGCAACGTGGGCATTGTAAGGACAGATGAATTATTGTCTGAAGGCATTGATGGTGTTATGGATTTATGGAAATCGTTCCAATCTGTAAAAGCGGACGGCGCCAGCCAATTTAATCCTGGGTGGCACCAAGCCATTGCTCTCCGCAATTTGCTCATTACATCTGAGGCAGTAGCCCGGGCAGCTCGCATCCGTGAAGAGAGTCGCGGCGCACATACTCGTGTTGATTTTGAGGGCGAGCGGGATGAGTGGCTACAATATAATGTTGTCCTTAGCAAAAATGCCGATGGAACCATGAATGCAGAAAGGGTGCATCGGGAGGCGCCCGGTAAAGAGTTGGAAAGAATTGCGAATCTCAGTATTGAAGAATTAGAAGCAGAGGTTCGCCAAGAGAGGGGCGTTGAATAATCTATGGCATTGAGAGATTTCAAAATATTTCGTGGGGATAAAAATGGCGGAACGATGGCGGATTATTCTACAGAAGTTGATAAAGGGATGGTTGTTCTCGATGTAATCCATAGGATTCAAGCAGAAAAGGCCGGGGATTTGGCTGTCCGTTGGAACTGTAAGGCTGGCAAATGTGGGTCCTGCAGTGTTGAGATTAACGGAAAACCGAAATTGGCCTGCATGACTAGAATGAATGAATATGGGGAAGATGAAACCATTTCCATCCGCCCTATTAAAACCTTTCCCATTATGAAAGATCTGGTGGCAGATGTCTCCTGGAATTATGAACAAAATAAAAAAATAATTCCCTTACAGCCCGATCCTACCAAAAAAGATAAAAAGGGTAATTATATCATGATGCAGGAAGATGTAGATCGGGTTCAAGAATTCCGAAAATGCATCGAATGTTATTTGTGCCAAAATGTGTGCCATGTGCTTAGAGACCATGATAAAAAGGATCAATTTATAGGGCCCCGTTTCATGATACGATTGGCCAGCCTAGAGATGCACCCTCTAGATACAGCTGATCGTATCCCCGCAACAAAGAATGATTATGGTTCCGGTTTGTGTAATATTACTCGATGCTGCACGGATGTGTGCCCTGAACACATTCAAATTACAGATAACGCTATTATACCTATGAAAGAGCGTGTTGTGGATCGATATTATGACCCCATTGCCAGGTTATTTAAGAAATTATTCAGCAAGAATAATCAATAAGATTTATAATAAAACTGCATCCCGGTTACAGATAAAAGTTCATCAAATAAAACTTTGTTTTCATTTGTTAGGGTCTTGAAATCTGTTGTGAGCAGTTTTTCAAAAGGAATGCTCATTCCATCCGCAAATTTTTTAATATAATCCATACCCAATTCCTCCTGAATAGCACATTTCCGCAATACGGTTAAGATTAGCATTAAATCATCAAGAAACCCAAGTGTGCCATGTTCTTCTTCAGAAAAAATATCTTGAGGGTGATATAAATATCCAATACACAAATATATGTCTGCCCTTAATTTGATCGGCAAATCTTTAGAATCAAGTAATTTGCAAAGAAGGCTATATAAATCTGGAAGCAGTAAAATAAATTCTGCATATTTTCCAGTATAGCCCTTGGTATTATTTAAGAGGTAGTCCTGAAAATCAAATTCCTGATCGAGCTTCATATTAATAAATTAGGCTATTGGGTGGTGTTGTTTCAAATTGTTTTATATTTTTTATACTTTATTCTTATTTTTAAACAAATAATAAGGAGGTGAAAAATGTTATTCACAACACGATTAATTAAATTATCCCTAATAACAATGATTTTTTATGGATGTTCAAGCACAACCGATGTGCCGTTGCCTGTAACATCCACAAGCACAGAGGCGTTGGAATTATACAATGAAGGTTATTATCATTTTCAACAAAACGAAGCGGTAGAAGCAATAAGTTTATTTGAAAAAGCTTTGGCATTGGACCCTGAATTGATTCTTGCGAATCTATATATTCCTGAACCTGATCCAAACAAAAGAAAAATTTAGAGATCGAGCTATTGCGAATAAAAACAACGGTTCTGACGCAGAAACAATACTTGTTGATATATATATTGCCAACAGAGACGGCAGATTAATGGATCGTATTAGCCTAGCAAAAGATTTGGTAAACAAGTACCCATCAAGTTCAGAGGCTTACGTTTATTTAGGTTTTGCGTATACTTCTGTACGAGATTTTGATAATGCCATTAATGAATATAATAAAGCACTATCCATCAATTCTGAACAATATCGCGCTTGGGCTGGACTGGCTTTTCATCAAGTAAATGTTGGTAATAATATTTTAATGCCCAAGAACAACAAACAAAAGCGCTGGCTGTAAAATACACAGAAGGAATGATTAAAACACGCCCCAATTCTCCTTTTTCATACCAACTAAGAGCCAATGTGGAGCGCCAATATAGTGATTTTGATAAAGGCAAATCCTATTACCAAAAAATGGTTGATATTGCAACAGAGCGTGGATCTTCCAATAGAGGCAATGCGCATAATGTTCTTGCCCATAATTATCTTTTTAGCGGCAATGGGGAATCCGCAAGAGAAAATTATAATATAGCAATATCATTATCAACAACTCCACTCGGCGTTGTTAATCTTACATTGTATAAATTAGGTTCTTATTTATTTGAAAATGACTATGAAGGAGCGCTTGGCGTTGCTAAAGAGCTTGATGGTAAAATTGATAATTTAGGATTTACAGAAGCTTCCCTTAATCAACAAAGGGCTCGGCTAGAATTTATGCGATTCATCTCCTATTCCCTAAATCAGGAAAAAGAAAAGGCTTATGAATCCTTGATGCTCCGTAAAAACTATGCCACCAAAGCTATGGAGTTAATGGAAATAGACGAAATTCGACAAAGAAACTATGATGCAACAATTACTCGATTAGAAGCTTGGTATCATATTTTATTTGGTGAATATGATAGGGCCCAGGAATTTCTTGATAAACACTATCAAATTGTTAGTAAAATAGATAGTCCGAATGCTCTGAACGACTATAATGCATTATCGGGAATGATACAATTGTTCAGTGGGAATCCATCAGGATCTCTTTCATACTTTAGCGAAAATATCAATACTGAAAATTATCAGTATTATAGCTACTTTAAAGCCTTATCGTTAAAAGCCGCAGGTAAAAACCATGAAGCTCAAGAGATTTTTTCTTATCTTGCTAATTATAATTTTAACAATTGGGCCGCTGCTATGGTGCGTGCTCTTGCCAGGGAACAATTAAGTTCATAATAATTACCCTGATTTTCTATATAACAAAAAAGGGCTACAGATACTGTAGCCCTTTTTTATTTTACAGATATAAGATTATTTTAGCTTTTCAACCTAAAATTAACTGGAATGGAAATCCAGACGCCAACAGCTCTTTCCCGTTGTTTCGCCGGCCTGAAACGAACTGTACGAATGGCGTTGCTGGCTGCTTCATCTAATCCTGTATTGGGAATCCCTTTGAGAATTAATGTTTCTCTAACGCGCCCTTTATCATCTACAAATACTTGAACCACAACCGTCCCCTCTATCCCTGCTTCTTGGGCAATTTCAGGATACTTAGGTCGAATGGGTGATAGGGGGACCGGAGGGTCATCATAGGGGATGAATTTTACTCGTGGACCCTCTGGTGGAGGAGGAGGTGCGTCCCAGGCATCGAAATCATCTAGGTTGAATTCGTCCAATGTTACATCATCTGCAATATCTTCACTTTCAGATTCAACAGGAACTGAAGGCCTTGCCGGAGGTGGGGGCCTGTCAAATTGTTCCGTCTGGGGAATATCAATTTGTTCTATGATGATTTGAACTTCTTCGTCCAACTCCACCTTGTTCACAACTCTCGGAAATATCAAAAAAGTAGAAATTAACAAGATTAAGCCAGAGAATCCGGTTATGCGAACTACAACGGGATAGGTGTATTTTAATGATGCCGACTGTTCTGTGCGCATATTAATCCACCGCCGTTTTGGAAGAATAATTGAGTTTTAAAGCGTCGGCCTTACGTAACTCTGTATGAATATCGCTGATCAACCCCATTTTCGCCCGCTCATCGGCTTTCAGAGACACTACCAGTTGCGGGTCCGCGACGCGTTTTTCATACATGATGTGCCGTACACCGTCTGAAGAATATAGTTTGTCTTCAATAGACACTAGGCCTTCTTTTGACACCCAAATATGGGAAGTGTGGCGTTTAGATTTGAGTTTTTCAATCCGCTTGGCCTTTGGTAAAGAAATGGGCAGGCCTGAATATTCTCTTAATACGGTTGTTACCATAAAAAAGATTAACAACATAAAAATAATATCAGGCATAGAGGCTGTTGGAATTTCAGAGTCTAGCTGTGTTTTTCTTTTTATAATCATTAATTCGACTCTGCAATAGATATCCGAGTAGCATTGGCCATTTTAAGCTGGTCGATTACTCTTACGTAATCTAAATAATTGGCGGCCTTATGGGCTTTCACTGAAATAATTAGTTTGTCATTTTCAGCCAATTTTTGTCTTACCGTTCTTGAGAGGTTCTTTACTTCAACTGGTTCACCGCCCAAGAGCACTGCGCCAGTAGAATTGATTAAACAGTTTAGGATATTCTTTTTATTGATTTCGATTTCTTCTCCTTCTGCTGGTAGCACCATACCCAGACCTTTGTCCATATCAATGGTGGTTGTTACCAGAAAAAAGATCAATAGTAAAAATGCAATATCTGCCATAGAGGAGGTCGGAATCTGGCCCCCTTTAAATCTACGTTTACCCGCCATAAATCAATTACTTCTTACTTTTTTTAGCGGCATCCATTTCATAAAGCTGGTCCACCAACTTTATGGAATTTTCTTCCATGTCTAAGATGAGTTTATCAATCCGAGAAACAAAGAAGTTTTGGAAAAACTGGATGATCATTGCAGTAATCAAGCCGAATGCTGTGGTTAAAAGGGCCTGGGAAATACCCCCCGCAACAACAGCTGGTGAAATATCATTGGCGGCTTTAATTGCGTCAAATGCTGCAATCATACCCACAACCGTTCCAGTAAATCCAATCATGGGGGCAACAGTAATGACTGTATTCAGCCAAATCATGTTCTTTTCAAGGAAAGACATTTCCAACGATCCTGCGTTTTGGACTGCTTTCTCAACATCGTCCAAACCTCTGTGTAACCTTGAAAGGCCTGCATGAAAGATTTCAGCAACAGGGCCTCGGGTTTCATTGCACAGCTCCAATGCGGCGTCCGCACCGTTTGTTTCTAATGTTTCAGCAATATCTATGTAAAATTTCTGAGAATTTATTGAAGACATCACTAGCGAGTACGCCCGTTCGAGCGCGAATCCAAGTCCGAAGACCAAAGAAATCAAAATCGGCCACATAAAGGCGCCGCCATCTATGAAATATTGAACCATTAAATACCTCCATTTATGTCAATAGTATCCTTGAAATTATCCCTTACCTCAAGGAAAGTCAAATTAAAAACC
Organism: Fidelibacterota bacterium TCS55; assembly: GCA_001577025.1. GTDB lineage: Bacteria > Fidelibacterota > Marinisomatia > Marinisomatales > TCS55 > TCS55. The sequence continues at coordinate 99,253 of LSCF01000001.1, forward strand.
CGGGAATTTAATTGCTTTCAACCAAGAATGCATCAGCTTCGTTAAAATGTTTTAATGCATCCATAACTTGATTATCTGCAGCAATTCTTATGCCCCAAAGCTCGTCCCTTCCCCATTTTGCGCCCGCCACTTCAGATTTTAAAATAACTTTTAAATAGGATCGGTTTGCTTCGAATTCTTCTTTATCAAAATCTTCTTCTTTATTTATATAATTATAAAAACCATCTACCGCTTCTTCGGGTAATTCCCAATCAGATTGAAATGTCGCGTATTTGCCCCCTATTTTATTCTCTTTTATATACTGAGTGCTCCAATTAAACATGAAACGATTCGGGTGAGAAAGGATCTTTCGTGTCGTTTCGTTTAATTCCAGTTCCCATGGAATATGAATATCGGGCGTGATGCCACCACCGCCATAAACCGTTCTACCGTTTCTGGTTTTGAAGGGTGGCCGTGCTTTCTTTAGTGAATCAATTTTTTCTTCTCGGCCATCTTCATAGAGTTCTCGATAATAGTCATCATAATTGCCATTATCAAAGGGGCGCTGTATCAACCGGCCGCTGGGTGTATAATACTGGGCTATTGTAACGCGGATGGCAGACCCGTCGCTTAGGCCCGCTTGCCGCTGAACGAGTCCTTTGCCAAAACTGGTTTCACCAACAATAAGTCCTCGGTCTAAATCCTGGATTGCCCCTGCCACAATCTCGCTGCCGCTAGCTGACCCGCGGTTAATCAATACAATTACTGAAAAATCTTCGTTTCCTTTTTGGGGTGCCGCTATGAATACCTGCTCCATGTCTTTGCTTTTACCTTTTGTATACACCAATGTGTCCCGATCGGCAATAAATACGTTGGCCACCTCTGCCGCCTGCTCTAATATGCCGCCACCATTATTACGGAGATCTAACACCATTCGTTTCATCCCTTGGTCCAAAAGCTTGTTGATTGCTTTTTTTACTTCTGAGCCTGATTTCGTCGAAAACCGCGTAAGCCAGGCATATCCTGTTTGATCGTCAAGCATGACGCTGGCCCGCACACTATATAGCGGTATATCGTCTCGGACAATGGTTACATCAAAGGGGTCTGCCCCCATGCGGCCAATTTCCAAATCAACGCGGGTTCCTTTTTTGCCTCTCAATTTTTTGTATACTTCGTCTCTGGCAATGCCCTTTGCGCTTTCACCATCAATTTTTGTTATCCAGTCCCCCGATTGAATGCCGGCCTTTTCAGATGGCCCACCTACAACAGGCGCAATTACCGTAATGTATCCATTTAAAATATCAAACTCGATGCCGATGCCTTGAAATTCACCGCGAAACATTTCATCAATATTTTTTTGGTCCTTAGCTGAAATAAATATGGAGTGGGGGTCCAGCTGGTCCATAATTCCACTAAAGGCGCCGTCCATTAAAGATTCCATGTCTACATCGTCATAATAAAGCTGATTTACATAATAAAGAATTTGGTTCATTACTTTAAACTTGCTCTCAATGACCGCATAAGCATTGTTTTGCTTAGAATACAATGACTGGGTCAAAGGAAATGCAATTAATAGGCCTGTGGCAATACCCGCCAGCCATGTCCATCCGCTGAATGAAAATAATGTTTTAATTCGTTTCACTATAGACCGAAATAAATGACGGTGCGAAGGGTAATGCCCTTTAGCGCTGATTTCGGGGAATCATTAATCGGAATGTGCCCATTTCTTTTCCATCGTCCGGCACCAATGGTTCCTCGATTATACCCTGCGCTTATCCGCAATCCCATACGATCTAAAAATTGCCATTTTACTGCTACATATGGCTGAAAATTAAAAAAGGTACCGCTCAGCTCTGTCATCGATCCGGTCACATTGATTGGTCGCAATCCTTGTTCGCGAAATTTGTTTGCGGCTTCATCATATGTTTGACCAAGCGTGTCCAGAGGAACCAAAACGCTATCTCCCCTTATGAATCCAAACATGTTTTCGCCGAAATCAGACCATTGGGGGGTACCAATGTGTTGATCCACAGATAGTGTATAGCGGCCAATCCCCATTAGGGCGCCTGCCATTAATTCTAAATCCCTAAAAACCGGAAAAACATATTCAACGGTCATGGCCCCCATTAAAAAGCCAAGGCTTGCCCGCATAGACAAATTATCAGAATAGGCATAGAGAGTGTCTCCGGTTGCGTCATATCCGGCTTTGCCATCTTTATCCGCATATAAATGGACATTAAACACATTGCTGACTTGGGCACCACCCACACCGGCATAGCCGCCCAACCGCCATGGGCCTGACATTTGAGCAAACCCTTCACCGCCCTGAAAAACCAGTGGCCGGGTGTTTAATGAGGATACATCAAAACCCAATTCATTTAACAACGCTTCACCGGGAACCGAATCCAAAACCATATACATGGTGCTGAATCCGATACCGCCACCATAGTGGGTTTCGGATGGATAAATGTCCCCCTGAGAAAAGGCGATGGTTGTTGAGGCGAGTAGTAAGGTGAGTGTTTTTTTCATCAAGTCAAAATAGGAGCTAAACAATGCCCGGCCAATTTATTCCGTCTCTATTTAATTTGGAAATATAAATGTAGTATATATTAATGGCCTTTCTCTTGATATATTCGACGGTGAACACCTATATTTCAGTCAATATCTAGGTAAGGGTATTCATATTATCATTCAATCATATCTCAACTATTTCCAATTTCAGGCATTGCGAGCTCCTATTGTTATTTAGGCGATCCATCTCTGTGTTGGGTTTTTCTCTGGGAGTTTTGATCGCAGGGAATCTTTATATCTTCGGCACTTTTGATTTTAATAAAAATGGTAAAAGTGAAATTTTAAAACTGAACGGCTTAGTGGCACCACTGGAATTGGTTGAGCTTGACGATGCTGGGAACCACCAGACCCTTTGGTCTTACTCCCCTCCGCCGTTAATCCAAATTGTTGATGCCAAATTTGGCGACCTCAATCAGGATGACATCCCCGAGTTGGTTGTGGCACAGCAGGGCGATTCATCCGGCACATGGCTCACTGTATTTGAATGGAATGGTGCTGGGTTCTCCCCAACACAGTCTTCAATTGTCAATTTGGTAGCAGGAGAAGATAAAATTCGCCCTTCAAATCTTGCTTCATATTCAAACATATTTGCCGCTTCTATGTCCACCCCCACGCGGAGTGCTTCCGTATTTTCTCTTGGGTTGAACAAAGGCGTCCCGGAAAAATCTAACGATCGCTCCCATTCGTCACCTTTGGTGTCAAATGGTTTTGGACCCATCTATGTGGGGCTCTTTGCTGTGGCTGGTGAAGGGTATGCGGGCTTAGTTAGTCCGGAGGGGAATGTGTTAAAGGCCAGTATCTTTACACTGTCTAACCCCAGCGAGTCTATTCATTCCGATATTTTGGTTACCAATGGTGCGCGCGTCATATTAGGACCGGACATTCAGCCTTTTGATGAAAATAAAGATGGCGCCCAAGAGCTGCTCATCCCGTTTGCAACAGGAGAGGTGTTTGCCCTGGCCATATCAGACAGCGGCGTCACGCTTACAGAAAGTCGGTTAAGTCAATCCGGTTTGTTTGGAATGAAGTCCGGCGCAGGTGAGGCGGAAATTAATCAGGTGATTCTTTCTCGAATTGAAAGCGGACTTTACGAGCCCCCCCTTGGCATCGATCAATCTTCGGTGAATGATTCTTTGCTTCTCCTGGTGGAAGACACGCTAATGCTTGGTGACACTTTAAACTTATTTTTGCTACCAGACTCCGGCGCAACTTTTTTCCATTTTAACTGGGAAGCGACACCACCTCCGGGAATGCTGTTTAATCCCAAAACCTATAGTATAGAATGGATTCCAACTCGAGATCATATTGGTGTCGTCGATGTTTCATTTGCTCTCGATATCCGGCTGAAAGAAACCCTTATCAGCGATGTGGACAGCCTTGGGGATACCCACCAGATACATCCTGTTTTACAAAGCCATGATTCGTCTTTTGTTATGCTGGTTGGAGATACAATTAAACCACCTGAACCGTTTGTTCTGCTGCCCACCCGATATCACCGCGTGGAGGTTACATCAAAAGATATTGCTGAGTCTGATCGGTTTACGTTTGTGGGCGAAACGCCCTTTAGCACCACAAGCATGAATACCAATGGGATTATTACTGTGGGCGTATCGGCAAATTTGAGCACCATCAAGCAAAATAAATCAGGTTCATTTGCTTTTCAATCATCCGCTGAAAAACCTGACTCCATTATTACCCTGTCTCTGAGCCACGATCTTTCTAGTAATAGTTTTTATGCAACCCTTTACCCTGCCGCTGATTCGGTTGCACAATCATTTGACCCTGAAGGGTGGCGACCCAGCCTGTACCTATACCCCGAATACTTTTTTGAGGGATTTCCTAACACCATGGCTATCGATTCAAGCGCGGGCGGTCTTTCCCTATTATCCTCTGATGAAAAAATGTCTGGCAGGGTTACTATTTATTCACCTCTTCTTTCTCAAGACCATGGAATGACTATGTTTTACTTCGGCGGACGGCCCCACGCCATCCGTGGCGATATTAATGTACAAGAAAACGGCTCCCACAAAACATTGACAGAAATTGATTTTGAATCTACCTTTAGGCCGTTAAATATTTCCACGTGGCTAAGCCCTGTCTCTCGGGATACATTTGTGTTCCATGCGGACTCATTGCCGGATACATTAAAAGCAAAAATCGATTATCGCTCCTTTTATGCCCCAGCTAAGGTTTTAGAAAACCTAACACCCACAACCGAAAACGGTGTCGGTTCTGAAACCGTCGCCGATACCCTTCAAATTACGGAACGGCCGGACAGTCTTTCTGTTAATCTGGAAAGCCCCCCACCCGCTACCACGCCGCCGGACAGTACCAAATGAATCTGAAAAATCTCATCATTATTTTGGTTTATGCTTCTGCGTTGTGGGCACAGGGGTTAAAAATTACCCATATGGAGGGCACCTATGATTTGGATGGAGACGGCCTTCAAGAGTTTGCATCCGTAGAAAGCGGGCAGTTGGGGGATAAAAAATTATCGGTCATTCGTTATTATGAGCTGGATGAAAACGGCTACCAACAAATGGATTGGGAGCTTGAGGCTCCAGATGGGCTCCTGGGCAACTTTGTGGATGTGGAGCTGGGTGACCTTGATGGAGATGGTGTGCCTGAATTAATTACAGTCTTCAATTTGTCAGAAGATGGTCAGGATGAAATTTTACAGCCTATTGCCTTTTATTATTATTGGGACGGTGAGCGGTTTAGCGAGGATGCGGGGAGTGTCTTAAACCTCTCCGGTGGTAAAAAATTTGTTCGGGGGCATAATTTCGTTTTAATGGATTATGATGGGGATATGGACCAAGAGTTGGCTGTGTCGCTCGGGAGCCCTATGCGCGAAATTGCTATTCTCGATTTGAACGACAATGGAGAGTGGCAAATCATCCAATCGATTAAACCCAATGGAATGCGATCCGGCATTGGTGCGGTTTATGTGGCGGCTGTGGATTGGAGCCGAGACGGGTATGATGAAGTTGTGGTTGTCTCCCCTGAGGGTGATGTGCTGCGCACCCAGCCCTTTTATAATGCTGGTGGTGAACTTGTAATGGGTGATGGGCAAGAAACACCCATTCCAGGCCTAGATGGTTTAATTCCAACGGGCATATCCACAACCGATTGGGATCGAGATGGGGCAATGGATATCTTGTTGCCGTTTTATAATGGAGATGTGATTTCCTTATCTTTATTTGATGACTTTTTATCCGTTGAAAAGTTGCCGCTAGAAGGCGGCCCTCTTTCTGGTATGCGCATATCCGACTTTAATCAAGATGCCTATGATGATATCCTGCTTGTATCGGGTGATATGAATATCCTTACCTTGGCTTACGGCAGTATAGATGGCCTTGTGGAGCCTATAGAATATTTTGCGCTTGAAGATGAGAACCTTTCCGGCGCCCAAGTCTTTTCGACACTGCCCATTGTTATCCGGGGTGTTTATACCGGTTCTATTATTGCTGCGGGGTGGGACGGCTACGAAACGACGCTATTTATTACAGAGCTGGGGTATGGCCCCGAACCTGAAAAGCCCATTGTGTCAGACCTCGAGGTTGACTCTGAAGATGTGTTGGGTGTTTATCCCTATATTCCAAAAGATGAAATAACGCTTCCCCAGATACCTAAACCCCTTGAGACCATGGGGCAGCCGCTTCCAAAAGGCATTTTGCCGAAGCATGTATTAACAGTAAATCAATCTTTTGCCTACACACTTCCGGAGGAAGAAAAACAGGAGTTCTACAGTTTTAGGTGGTTGCATCCACCGCCAAAAGGTATGTTTTTTCATTATGATTCGCGCTCAATCCGATGGGTTCCAAATGATGATCAGTTGGGCGCTTATAAATTGGCGTATCATGTAGAAAGAAAGCTCGGTGAAGAGGTGGTGCCCACACCGGCCATAGAAGATTCTCTAATGACATACAAGGTCGTTCCTCGTTTGGAGGGAGATGATGAGCGGTTGTGGATTTATGTAAATGATCCGCCCATTATTACTTCTGTGCCTCGCGGCACCGAGTTCGTGGCGAGCGACACCTTTATATATAAGCCAATTATTTTAGACCGAAACCCGGATGTTGATTTAAGTTTTCAGCTTGAGTCCGCCCCCGGCGGTATGGTTGTCCGTGACGATGGAACGCTGGTCTGGCAAACCGATTCGTCCCATGTGGATGTCTATGATGTGCGACTGGTGGTGAGTGATGGGTTTGACCGGGCAACACAAGATTTTTCTCTTTTTGCGCGCGCCGGTGTAAAAATATTATCAGAGGCGGATTTTGACGCGGAGGTTGATAGGCCATATCGGTATAAAGTTGATATTTGGCGCCCGGATCTGGAACACATCCTTACTTACAGTCTCCCCGATGCGCCGGAGGGTATGGCCATTGACATCTCTGGTCTTGTTACTTGGACCCCCGGTGTTACCCAGATTGACACACAGCAATTTACGGTAAAGGTAAGCCATGGGGTTGCGGTGGATTCACAAATAGTCTCTCTTTATGTGAACCACCCTCCAATTGTTGAAGATGCGCCGATGAAAATGAACGTTATTAACCTTGGGGAAGAATTTCGGTTTCAGCTGAATGTATCGGACCCCAACAGAAAAGATGACCTTATATATACTGCCCTTGAAATGCCTGCCGGTATGCGTATGGACCCATATGGCGGAATGCTTGTTTGGGAACCAACGCGTGAAAATATGGATTTTTCTCATATGTTAATTGAGGTGAGTGACGGACGATCTTCCAAATTGGTTCAAGCAGATTTTTATGTAAATGCTCCCATTAATATTGTATCTATCCCTCCCATGCAGGGCGCCGTTGGTGATCCTTATCAATATCAAGTCATGACTTCAGATATGAACCGTGGAGCCCTTCTGCCCTATGATGAGGTGGTCCCGCTTGAGCGTGTTGAAAATTACAGGATTTACTCAATCCAAATCAGTGACGATGTATATATTGAAAACATTGATCGTTATTTAATGGATTGGCAAAACGCTGAATCTGTTTATTTATCCGAGGGGGACGAGGCCGACACACTATCATTGGAGGTGTCCCGATTAAATTTGAAGAAATATGTTCATTCTGTTTTTTGGGAAAAAGACCGCTTAAATATCATTGTGGAATCAGTGGATGACAGAACTGTAGCAATCAAAGATATTCTGTGGGAATTTTTTCAGGGCAATAAGGGTCGGCCGCCTAAAGTGGTTGCGAGAAAGTTGAGCCCGGTCAAATATACGCTGACCGAGTTCCCTGACGGCATGGAGGTTGATGAATATACAGGCGTTATCTCGTGGACGCCCACATCCGACCAGGTGAATAAACAGGCGGTTTCTTATCTGGTTTCAGATGGCTATACAAAAGATGAACAGTCTTTTGATATTTATGTAAACCATCAGCCGGTCATTGTGTCCAATCCGCCTGTGTCTGCAATGGTGGGAGAAGTGTTCAAATACAACATTCAGGTGGAAGATAAAAATGAGGATGCAGATCTTCTCTTTACATTGTTAAAAGGTCCCCAGGGGATGCAAATCAGTAAGAATGGGAAGGTGGTTTGGGTACCTAAATCTGCACAAATTAATGAAAATCATTTTTCATTTCAGGTTTCTGATGGATATACGAACGAGACACAAGAGGGGAAAATTTTTGTAAATATTAATCCAAATATCATTTCTTCGCCGCGGCCCGTAGCCCTTACCGGACATCAATATAAATATCGGGTCGTGGCGGAAGATTTAAACAAAGATCGCGTGGCATACAAGGCTGTGAAACTGCCCAAACATTCTACCTTTAACCGTAAAACCGGTGTCTTGGCTTGGAAACCGCGGCCAAATCAGCGCGGTCCAAATGATATTATATTGGTTGCCATGGATGAGCGTGGCGCTGTCACGTCTCATGAGTTTCAAATCCACGTGTTTGAAGACCCCAGCGCACGGCAGATGATTAACACGGGGTGGCCTCTGCTGGTTTCATTTGTCGGTGTTATCTTTGCCTGGGGAATGGCTCAGATTTAGCACATTAATTTTGAATTATATTTAATAAGCTTTGTTCTGCTTTTGGGTGCAGAACAAATTCTATGCCCAAGCTGAAAATGTTTATCCCGTCAAGATTAAGACCCCTTAGTTTTATGGCATCTTTTTCTGTGGTTATTACGGCATCTATGTTTGATTTTTTCATCTGATCCCGAATTTGATCTATATCTTCTTGCGTATAATCATAATGGTCCATAAAAAACATTTTTTCCACGATGGATATGCCCGCCTGATTGATTGTTCGCGTAAACCCTGCCGGGTCTCCTATGGCTGCAACCGCCATCATCCGAGCTTCAGGTTTCATTATTTTATTGCTGTCTTTAATATGCTTGGGAGCCCCAATTGAATAGCGGCTTTTTAGCCTTGGTCTATTTATTCTTCTAGCCAAAGATCTTAAAAATGGCGCAGGTTTTTTCAGGTTATATTTTGTAAAAATAATGACGTCTGCCCGCTTCAGGCTCATCCACGGTTCTCGCAGCATGCCATACGGCAGGAGCTTATGTGTGGCTCGACTGTCTTGACTGTTGATTAATACAATATCAATATCCCGTTCAATTGCCCGATGCTGAAACGCATCATCCATAATTATTATATCGGGGTTAAATCGATCGACCAACACCATCCCGCCCCGGTGGCGATTGCTATCTACCGCGATAGGAACGCCAGGCAGCGCATTGGCCATTAGTGTTGGTTCGTCGCCAAAATTTCGCCAATCTGTGACCGGGGTTTTCCCATCTGTTACCACCTGGGTTCCAGCCGTTTTTCTACCATACCCTCGACTCAAAATGGACACGCGATGACCTTGAGATAAAAGCATTTTCGCCAAATAAATAACGGCAGGGGTTTTGCCGGTGCCGCCTGAAGTTATGTTGCCAACGCTGATGACCTTTGCCGGGAGCTTTCTCGTAACAAAAAACCCCATTGAGTAAAAAAGGTTTCTCCAAAACGTGATGCCCCAATACAATAGCGCCAGGGGAAAAAGGGCATATCTGAATTTCGGTTCAATCTGGTGTTTCCATGCCAACGCGACGCTCCACTTCTTTTTCGAGACTATTTAAAGCAATCCTTAACCGCTCTGCACAGTTATTATAACTTTCATTCGGTTCAAGGAAAATTGGCTCCCCAAAAAGTTGAATTATTTTACCATGAGGCTTTGATAAATAAAATGTATCCCAATTTGTGAAAGACCACCTTTTTGTTGATTGGCCAGCGGCGGGGACAATCACCGCTCCTGTTTTTTGTGCCGCCCGAATGGTGCCTGCTTTTGGAATTTTTGCGGGGCCCTGTGGTCCGTCTGGTGTTATGGCAAAAACGTTTCCAGGCGTCTTTAATATATTTAACATACTGTCGTAAGCGGCTTTACCCCCATCCGTTGATGATCCGCGAATCACATCCCACCCCAATTTTGCGCCGATCCTGGATATGATTTCTGCCTCAGGATGGTGGTTACCAGCTAAGCCGTGAAAGTTTTTATTCGCTAATCCCATAAACACTGTCAAGAGCGTGCTGTGCCAAGATGCAATAATAACGGATTTTCCGCTACTTATTGCGTCTTCATAGTGGTGGGCGCCTTCAAATTCCCATTCGTTTGTATGATAAAAATATTTGAGAAGTTTTGGTCCAACTCTTTCTCCAAACCATACCAAAAATCTGTTTTTTAATCTGCGTTCGTTTTGTGGATTAGCCATGAATCGTTCTCTTTATAATGGCGTCTGCTGCCCGCTCATAAACGCCCGGCAGTCCAAGCGCTCGACGTACTTCATTGAACCCATCCAACATTTTCCGCCTTTCGTTCGTATGTTTTAATAGGGGATCAATGGCTTTTAAAATGTTTTTTGATGTGACATTGTTTTGAAGCAGCTCGGGCACAACCCCCCTGCCCAAAATTAAATTAGCCATACTTACATATGGTGATTTGTTTAGTCGCTTCGCAAGAAATCCTGACACGCCCGACAATTTATAACAGACAACCTCTGGTGTGTCTAAAACGGCGCACTCAAGGCTCGCCGTCCCAGATGTTGTAATGGCAGCGGTGCTATGACTTATTGCAGATCGAATGTCATCTGTTTCTATTAAAATGTCGTTTCCATAATTTTTTATTGATACACCGGACGCTTTGCCAATTAATATTTTTACGTTTTGATTTGATTTTTGAGCCGCTCTAGCCGCTTCTATATATATAGATAGGTGGCGATCAATTTCTTGCTGTCGACTGCCTGGCAACAACAATAAAATGCGGTCTGTTTCATGAATGTTGTGCTTTCGATAAAAATGATCTTTTGTTGTTTTGGGTCCTTCAATTTCAGAAAAGGGGTGTCCTACATATTCAGTTTCTACCCCCCGGGATTCAAACCATTCTGGCTCAAAAGGAAAAATACTAAGGGATTGATCTATAAATTGATGAAAATATTTTATTCTATTTTCTTTCCAGGCCCACAGCTGGGGTAAAATGAAATATGTAGTGGGAATATGCAGGCCGTGACTGTTCTTTGCCAGCCTTAAATTGAAGCCTGGATAGTCTATTAATATAATTCGATCTGGCTTTAGAGATCTGAGACGTCCCAAGGTCTCCCCCATTACATTTAACATATAGGGCATGTGCTTTATGATTTCAGAAAAACCCATGATGGCCAAATCATCTGTGTGGTGCATTGCCTCCAGCCCAGCTGAACACATGTTGTCACCACCGTGTCCAACAAACCGCGCCTCGGGGTGTGTTTTTTTAATCGCCTCCATCAGGTTTCCGCCGTGGAGGTCTCCAGACGCTTCTCCGGCAACAATAAAAAAAGTCGGCACTCTATTATCCGTCTTCATTGGGACATTCCCCGGAATCCAGCTTCGCTTTTATGTAAAATATTGAACGCGAGCCGTAATAAGAAGCAGGACAAGAAAAACGTTTTGCAGCGTTCTTTTTTCGGTTTTAATTGTTTTGCCTAGGCTGGCCGGCGTTCGGTTGTCGTTGCTATTCCACCGTGAGAGTCGAGGAAAAATGGCGGGCACATTCTTTTTATACTCAACATAGTTTTCACCAAATAGATTGTCTAATGTTTCTTCTTCCAGCGAAATAATTAATGAGTATTGGATTAAAAAAAACGAAAAGGTCGTGGCAACCATTAGAAAAATGTTCGCCGCCCCCGCAATAAGCACGATTCCCACATACATTAACATGTTGCCTACATATAGGGGGTTTCGCACAAAAGCGTAAGGTCCTGATGAGCATAGTGCCGGTGCCCCCACATTCCGGGTGCGGGTTTCTCCGCCCGCATATGATACGGCCCAAATTCTGATTAGCTCACCACAGATAAGTAACGTGACGCCCAAAGGAAGATATGCATTGGTGGGTCGTGCAAAATATATAATCATTAAACCTATAGGAATCGGGGTAAAGCTTCTGAATTTGAAAAAGAAATTTCTAATGTCCATTGTTAGTGTAGCCCTTCAAGGATTTTATTGTGAATTTGTATAGCCACGTCAAGAGCGTTTTTCCCCGCAACGCCATCTACGATTGGTGTGGCTTTTCCCTGTGTAGCGTCGATAAAGTTTTGCAGCTCTAGCCTTAAAGCATCTTGCTTTTTTATTTTTGGTTTTTCATAAAAAATTTGCCTGTGTTTCCCGTTTGATACAATGGGTGCAGACATAATGGCGGAGGGGTCTGTTTGGTCTGCGTCCATGACGCGGTATACCTCAGTAAGGCCAATTAAAAAGTCGATTGTGATATATAAATCTTGCTGAAATACTTTTATTTTTCTAACCCGGTCTTTTGCAACGCGGCTGGATGTAATGTTGGCCACCACGCCATTTTCAAATTCTATGCGCGCATTGGCAATATCAACAGAGTTGGTCATAATTGAAACACCGTCTGCTTGAATGGTTTTCACCTGGGAGTTGGTAAAAGCCAAAATTAAATCTATGTCATGGATCATCAAATCAAGAACAACGGGCACATCGGTGCCCCGACTCATATACGGGGCCAGTCTTTGGACTTCGATATATTTGGGCTTCACGTCAAGGTTTCTTAGTGGTAAAAGGGCGGGGTTAATCCGTTCAATGTGGCCAACTTGAATAATAACGTTCTTTTTTTGTGCAAGATTAATCAGCGCCTCGGCTTCATCCACGGTTTGGGAGATCGGTTTTTCAATGAAGACATGCTTGCCTTTTGCAATACATGCTTCTGCGACAAGTTTATGGTGCTCCGTTGGCGTTACAACTGAAACGGCATCTGTTTTTTCCAGCAATGCATCAAGAGATGCAAACGCGCTTGTCTTATATCGCTTTGCCACCTCATTGCTCTTGTTTGCGTCAATATCATAAACGCCCATAAGTTCTGCGTTCGATATGTTTGAATAATGTTTAGTGTGGTGTGTCCCCAAGTGGCCGACGCCAACGACACCGATTTTTGTTTTTTGTTTCATCGAATTATATTTACTGGTTCTACGGTGACGAAATTACAGGATATATTTTATAAGGTGGTAAAGGTATAAAGGCTTGCTTTTCACGTCACAACTAGGCAATTTACCGACAATAATTCTGAGGGTCTCTCTGTGTTTATAGCGGTATTTAACCATGAATGAAAACATAAAAATTGGTGTGGGGTTTTTATTTCCCGCGGCGGCGCTAATCGCCTTTTTTGTTTCTATTTTATTTGAACAATTTCTTTTGGGCATTCTTATTGCTGTTGCCGGTATTTTTGCATGGTTTCTTTATACTGCCGTCATGGAAACCAACATGCCAACCGTTACCGGAAATATTATAATTGTTTTTGGTGTGCTTCTCTCGCTTGCTGCTTTCTTGAATTACGGGATTGAGCAAAATATGTTTGGTGGGTTTTCTATTGACCTGGAGGGTCTTTCTGGGTCCGCGATCTTGTTATTCTTTAGTGTGCTTTTGGGTGTTCTTTTTCGAAATAAATCATTTTCTCCTACACGCGCTCCCGTGACAAATCAACCCACCTCCCCGTTGATTGATCCTGTGGAAAAAGAGCCCGTCGATGACAGCGGTGATGACGATGTTGGGTATGACTATCCAGACGATGAGGATTATGAGGCTTTTTATTCTGACTATTTTGACGACGACTCACCATATGAATATGATGAGGAGGAATAGCCACCAACTAGTTCAGTGCAAAAGAGAGTTCGTTTTTTAGTTCACCGACCAATGCAGAAATGCGTTGGTCTTTTTTTGTTTTGTTCTCTACAACACGACATGCGTGAAGGACTGTTGAGTGGTCCCGACCCCCGAAGTGCATTCCAATGCTCACCAGGGGTGTCCCAAGGATTTCCCGACATAAATAAATCGAAATCTGTCTTGCCTCGGCAATTTCCATTTTTCGGCTGGCGCCTACAATTTCTTTTTCTTTAATGTGTGTTGTTTCTGAAACCCGCCGAACAATATCCTCAATGGAGAGGTCCGAAATGGCGCTAGATCCAATTCTTTCTTTAATCACTTTTTTCGCCAGCCCATAATCAATTTCACGATTAGACAAGGATGAGTGTGCCAGCAGTCTAATAATCGTGCTTTCCAGGTCTCTCACATTTTTTTTAATGTGTGTGCCAATTAGTTCAATAATATCATATGGCAGTTTCAATCCGTTTACTTCTGCCTTTTCCATTACAATAGCAACTCGCGTTTCAAAGTCGGGTGGTTGAATATCTACAGACAGTCCAGATTTAAACCTTGACAAAAGTCGATCTTGCAAGCCAATCATTTCGCCAGGATATCGATCTGCGGTCATTACAATTTGTTTTCCCGATTGGAACAGTTCGTTGAAAGTGTGAAAAAATTGTTCTTGCGTTTGCTCTTTCCCTTGAAAAAATTGAATATCGTCAATTAAAAGGACATCGGCAATTCTATATGACTTTGAAAACTCCACCGTCCTATTTTTTTGTATTGAAGAAATAAAGTCTAAGGTAAATTTTTCACTGGATGCGCAAACGACTTTCTTTTCGGGGCTTTCTTCTGTTATTTTATTTCCTATCGCATGAAGCAGGTGGGTTTTCCCCATACCAACGCCGCCATATATAACTAGCGGATTAAACGACTGCTGTCCCGGCGTTTCGCTCACATTAAGCGCAGCTGCTTTTGCGAACTGATTGTGCCCTCCCTGTATAAACGAGGCAAATGTATATTTATCGTTTATGTTTTTGTTTTTCTGGCGTTGCGTTTGTGGCTTTGTCTGCCAGTTCGTTTTGGTTTGGTTTGTTGGTTCTTCGCCTTCACCGTCAGGAGAGACCGTATATTTAATGTTTATTTCTCCACCGTTCGCTTTAAACACCCCTTTTTCTATTGTCTCTTTATGGTGTGACTGAATCCATTCGAAGAAAAATTGATTCGGCACTTCTAAAATTAGGGTGTCCCCACTAAGCCCTATGGAGCCTATGGGTTCAAACCATGTTGAATAGGCATGTGATGGCTCTGTTTCTTTTAGGGTCTTTTTGGCCTTATCCCACAAAAAATCGTGTTTCATTTAATAGTTTTCCACATGTTTTCCACAATTGTAATTCTCTCAATTTATGTTTCTTTTTCACCATACAACAACGATCTTTTTCTGCCAATTGTCATATGGTGGTTTTTATAATACATCTTAACCATTTTCTTTGGTCGTTTTAGACAAAAGGGGGTATCTTTCCGGGCTAAATTTGGAGCAATAATGAAGCGTACATATCAACCAAGTAAACGAAAAAGAAAAAACAAGCACGGCTTTAGGTCTAGAATGTCATCTGTGGGTGGCAAAAAAGTATTGGCTCGCCGTCGGAAAAAGGGTAGAAAGTCTCTCTCTGCATAGGGTCTGCTGATTTGTGGTGAAAACTATCTCTAACTTTTTCAAAAAAACACTATTGGGTTTGATTCGTTTGTATCAAACCACCCTTTCTCCTTTATTGGGTGGTCATTGCCGTTTTTCTCCAACCTGCTCACATTATGCCGCTGATGCCCTAACGTCACACGGCCTGTTTAGGGCTATATATCTTGCTTTAAGGCGCATAACAAGGTGCCATCCGTTTTCGGACGGCGGATTTGATCCTGTGCCTAAAAAAATTAATGGATAGAAAAACCCTTCTTGCCTTCGCTTTAATTGCGGTTGTGCTTATTCTCACGCCATGGTATATGAACCTGGTGGCTCCAATTCCTGAGGAAAGCCCACCTGCATCGACTGGGCCCATACAAGGGACACAACCTCAACAACCCACAACGCCCACCCCTAGGGCAACAAGCACAGCAATAAAGTCTGTAGAAACGAATAAGCAGCAATCTATTGAGGTTGGAAATAATCTGTTCACCGCAACGCTTAGCAATCGCGGTGGGGGCTCCTTTACTTCTTTTATTCTTCATCAGTACAGCAAACACGACTCTACAAAGGTTAACCTGATCGGTGAGGAAAATTTGGACAATATGTTGATAGGTTTTGTTTCTCTAGATGGTGATCGGGTGGCGCTAGACCATAATTGGACAGTCGACACTCAAACCTCCTCGTTTGTTGTAGACCGCAACGAAAAACATGTCGCTTTTAAAACCTTTCACAATGGGAATGTTGTTCGAAAAACCTTTACTATTAATCCCGACTCATATCAGATTGGCGTGGGCATATCTTTTGAGAACCCCGATCGCTACATCTCTCGAGATCAATATGTTGTTTCGTGGGCGGGTGGTGTTGCCTCTACAGAAAAAAACACGAAAGATGAGTACACATACTTTAAGGGGTATGCATATTTAGGCGATGAGCTTTTAGAACCATCGGCCCCCGAAGGGCGGGTCGAAGCTGAAAAACAAACAGGGAACACGCGTTGGACCGCAGTAAAAACAAAGTATTTTATTTCAGCGCTTATTCCGGAAACATATGCGGTCGGCGCTGAGGTTTTGGGGTCAACCGTTGACGGCCGCCCTCATTTTGAAACACGAATGCGGCAAAACGTTTCGAGCTCAAACCGCTACAACCTATATATGGGTCCCCTTGATTATGAGCGCGTAGAGTCTTTGGGTGTTGGGCTTGAAAGCACCATGAACCTTGGCTGGGCGATCATTAGGCCTTTAGGCCGCCTGGTAACCTGGTCTCTTAAAAAAATGTATGGAATAATACCAAACTATGGTTTTGTGGTTATATTGTTTGCGGTCTTGGTGAAGATAATTTTAAATCCGCTTACAAAAAAGCAGATGGTTTCTACACGAAAAACGCAGGCGCTCCAACCCCAAATTCAGCGCCTAAAAGAAAAATATAAAAACGACTCGCAAAAGCTCAACAAAGCACAAATGGCCCTTTTTAAAGAAAAGGGCGTGAACCCCCTAGGGGGCTGCCTGCCTCTTTTCCTGCAAATGCCCATTCTCATCGCCTTTTTTACAGTTTTCCGATCTACAATAGAATTCCGGGGCGCACCTTTTTTTGGCTGGATTAACGACTTAAGCCAACCAGACACTCTAACAACAATTGGTGGCTTTCCTTTAAACGTGCTCCCCTTTTTAATGGGCGCAACTATGTTTCTTCAGCAAAAATACATGTCGCCAACGAGTGGCGATGGCGGGCAACAAAAATTTATGCTTTATGCTATGAACGTATTCTTCCTGTTTTTGTTTTATTCGTTCCCTTCGGGGTTAAATTTGTATTATTCTGTTTTTAATATTCTATCCATTATCCAGCAAAAATATTTTATACCTGAAGTCAACCTGTCTTCTTCTGGAAAAAGCGCTAAGATAAGCAAATGAACGCTGGCGACACGATTGTTGCCGCCGCCACCCCCTTTGGTTACAGCGGGGTTGCTGTTATCCGGCTAAGCGGCCCTGGTGTGTCTAGGCTATTAGAGCAAACAACGGGTCGGACCTCGTATAAAAACAGGGTTGCAACCCTCTCTGACCTTCTATCAAAAACTGGCGAAACAATAGACCGATCGTTGGTTACTTTTTTTGCGTCTCCAAGGTCTTACACCGGCGAAGATCTTGCCGAAATATCTACCCACGGCAACCCCTCTATTGTAAACGAGGTGTTGTCCTTGTTAATTGGCCTGGGTGCCCGCCAAGCAGATCCGGGAGAGTTTACATATCGAGCTTTTATTAATGGCAAAATGGACCTTGTTCAGGCTGAGGCTGTTGCGTCTCTTGTTGGGTCAAAATCCAAAGAGAATACAAGAATACAGCAAAAAATAATTTCTGGTGATCTCTCTATTCTTTTAAACAGGATACGATCCGAATTATTAGACCTACTTTCAGCCCTTGAACACCAGATGGATATTTCTGAAGAGGATCTAGATTTGGAATATATTAACCAGCTAGAAAAGCGCGTTCATCGCATCCAAAATGATGTGGATTCTCTTTTGGGCACTTTCAAAATGGGTCAGCTGTTTAACAGTGGGGTGTCTCTTGTTCTTTCTGGCCCTCCAAATGTTGGCAAATCTTCTTTATTCAATTTAATTGCCAACGATGATCGTGCAATTGTTAGTGACCAGCCCGGCACCACCCGCGATGTAATTGATTTGGAAATTTTATTGTCGGGGGTACCTGTTCGTATTTATGACACCGCCGGCATTCGAGGGGCAGAAAACTCGGTTGAAAAAGAGGGTGTTTATCGCGCAATTCAAAAAAGGCAGAGCGCAGATATTGTTCTTTCAGTTTATGACAGCCCGAACGCAATACCACAACACGCCGAGCGCGATGAAAACATAATTTATATACTGAACAAAACAGACACCCACAAGGCGAATGTTGGAAACGGTGTTATACATATCTCGTGCAAAGACGGCTCAGGTATTAACACGCTATTGATAAAAATAAAAGAAAAAATTGGTGTTGAAAAGATTTCAACAGATTTAACATATTTATCCACAAAAAGACAGTTCTCCGCCCTAACCGATTGTTCTCGTTTTTTGGGGGCCGCGGCAACCCTGTGCTTAAACCGGGCATCAGATCTTGAAATTATTTCATATGAGCTTCGCGAAGCGGCGGGCTCCTTAGATGTTTTGCTGGGAAAAACAACCGCAGAAGATATCATAAACAACATATTCAACAACTTGTGTGTGGGAAAGTAGTTTCACGTGAAACCTTTTAATTTATTTGACGTAACCGTCTGTGGTGGTGGGCACGCAGGTGTTGAAGCTGCGCTCATCGCTGCGCGCCTTGGGTGCTCTGTCTCTCTTGTTACGCTTGATGTTAATGCGATTGGTCGCATGTCTTGCAACCCTGCGATTGGTGGGCTGGCCAAAGGACAAATTGTTCGCGAAATTGATGTGCTGGGTGGGGTTATGGGTGTTGCGGCTGACTGCGCCGGCATTCAGTTCAAAATATTAAACCAGTCAAAAGGTAAGTCGGTCTGGTCTCCGCGCGCCCAGGTTGATAAAAGAAAATATGAACAGTTTGTTTCTTCCCTTGTCCGGGAAAATGAAAAAATATCAATCATAGCCGGTGAGGTTGTTGATATCGATATAAGAAGCGGCTCCCTGTCGGGCGTTGTTTTGAGGGACGGCTCTACCGTTTTAACCAAATCGGCGATCCTCACATGTGGTACCTTTTTGAACGGTCTTATTCATGTTGGGCAAAAAAAGATTCGCGCTGGAAGAATGGGGGAAAGCGGCGCAGAGGGCATTGCGGAAGCGCTGGTTTCAAGGGGTTTTCTATCTTCTCGCCTTAAAACAGGCACGCCTCCCCGTCTGGACGCGAGCTCTGTGGACTGGGGTGCCTTAACCCCCTCTCCTGGGGATTCGGTTCCACTTCCTTTTTCATATGAAACAAAAACCTTTAATCCGCCAGACGTACCTTGTTATACCACAAGAACGGGTGTCCCCTGTAAAGAGATTATAGAGCAAAACATCCGAAAAAGTCCCATGTTTTCTGGCGATGTGGGTGGCGCTGGTCCCCGCTATTGCCCCTCTATAGAGGATAAGGTTCACCGGTTTGCCCATCATAATAGTCACACCCTGTTCTTAGAGCCGGAGTGGTTGGGCTCAGATCAGGTGTATTTAAACGGCTTTTCAACAAGCCTGCCCGAACACATACAGCTTAAGGCTCTGCGTACAGTTCGTGGGTTAGAAAATGTTCGGTTTTTTCGCCCTGGCTATGCAATTGAATATGATTATTTTCCACCATCTCAGTTAAAATCAACCCTGGAGTCAAAAAGTGTTTCTGGCCTCTATTTTGCAGGACAAATAAACGGCACCTCTGGTTATGAAGAAGCCGCTGCGCAAGGCTTGATCGCGGGTATTAACGCGGCATTCTCAACAAGGGGGCGTGGGCCTATTACCCTTGGGCGGGACGAGGCCTATATTGGGGTTTTAATAGATGATTTAATTACAAAAGACACCCTTGAGCCATATAGAATGTTTACATCCCGGGCGGAGTACAGAATTTTATTACGATTTTCAAACGCGCACACTCGGCTGTTTAACCTTTCAAAAAAATCTGGACTTTTGTCTGATGGACGAGCGGTTGCAATTAATAAGAGCTTAAACCTTTTGGATTCCATTCTTTTAAACCTTGAGTCCTCCGTTGTGCCAAATAAAATTAACCCCACACTAGAAAAGTTGGGTGAGCGGGTTGTTCAACAAACCACAACCCTTAAAAAAATATTGAAGCGGCCCCAGGTTTCTATCAACTCACTGCCCCTGCCAAAAACAAACATTACAGGCTCGCCACATATGGTCAAAGAAGCTTCGATCGAAGCCGAGGCGGTTGTGAAATATAAGGGATATATTTTACGCCAACAGGAGCAGGTTTCTAGGATGAAAAAACAAGAAAACACAATTATTCCAAAATCATTTAATTATAAATCTATAAACAGCCTCTCGAATGAAGCGCGCGAAAAACTATCCCTTGTTCGCCCAGAAACGCTTGGACAGGCGTACCGGGTTTCTGGTGTAACCCCCGCAGATATATCTGTTTTGTCCGTTTTGCTTTCTACCGGTTAGTTGTTTCACGTGAAACAATAACGTTTACACCCCCATGTTAAACTCGGCATTTTTAAACCAGCGCATTTGTCGGGCGGTAACCGACTGTATAAATAAAACGCGCCCCATTTTAATTTCTTTACCCGCAGCGCAGGCTGTTTTTACATATTTGATCGCTAAGAAAGCTGGTGGTCCTTTTGGTGTTATAATTAAGGATTCACATTTGGATTTTGATGTTTTATCTAGAGATATATGTGCTTTGTTTGGTGAAAGTGTTTCTTTTTTTCCTCCTTTTTTAGAGGACGAGACCAGCGTACCTGGGTTTGTTTCTGAAAAGAGGCGCGTGTTTGAGCGGTCCTATAGCTCTGTTATAGATAAAACATCTAAGTTTGGGCTGGTTTTTGAACCGGTGCTCTCTTATGCCGTTGGGTCAAAAGGTAGTCGACTTTTAATAAAAAAGGGTGCGCCGCCGTCCAGGGGTGGCCTTATTGAAGCACTTACTTTGTGGGGATATAAAAACACTGATCATTGCCAAGCGCCAAAAACATATGCTGTGCGGGGGGGTATCGTTGATTTTTTCCCAACAAACACAAAAAGGCCGGTTCGTGTTGAGTTTTTTTCTAACCGCATAGAGTCCGTGCGCTATTTTAATGAAGACACCCAGCGGTCGACAGAAATTGTGGAAAAGGTTTCTGTGTTGCCACCTGTGGAGTTTTTAGATAAACAATCGTCTTTTGTTAGCACCTTCAAAACACACTACACCAAAATATTATACATAACGTCTGCCGGTTTAAGCTTTTTAGACCGTGAGGTCGGCGGGCATGATGAGCTTTATGTTGAATCGCTTGGGGTGCCAACTTTGGAAAAAGGGGATTTTATTGATAAGGTTGATGGGTTGAGCTCTATCTATGAATCTTTATATTTTTTTAATCCAACCCGCCAGATTTTTTCTTTTTCTTCATCTGTAAAAACTGAGGGGGTAGCCCTCTCTGAGGGCTTTAAAATAGAGTCTCTCGGCCTAGCTTGTGTGAGGGCTCCCGGTCGGCCACCCGCCGCCCCACCGCCAAAAGCTTTTCCTGGCGTGGTTCCTGTTGAGCGGCTGAGAGGGTTGAGTGAAATTGAGTGGGGAGATTTTCTTGTTCATGTTGATTTTGGTGTTGGTGTGTATCGTGGTCTATCGCTGGTGGGTAAGCCTGGATCTGAAGAGGAAAATATTAAAATTGAATACAGGGGTGGGGCTGTTGTTCATGTGCCTGTAAATCGATTTGGTCGGGTTCACAAATATGTTGGCACTGGTGGGGGGCCTCCCCAAATTTCCCGCCTGGGGTCTGGGCAATGGGAAAAACAAAAACAAATCACAAAGAAAAGCGTTGCTGCGGTTGTGGATTATTTAATCAAGGCATATAAGTCTCGCTCAAAACCCCGGGGGTTTTCATATTCTTATGACGATGAGTTGATGGGCAGATTAGAGCAGTCATTTCCACACCAAGAAACAGAAGACCAGCTGTTGGCTATAGAAGAAATAAACAACGATATGGACAAAAACAATCCCATGGACCGGCTGTTATATGGAGATGTGGGTTTCGGCAAAACGGAGGTTGCAATAAGAGCGGCAATGCGCTCTGTAATTTCTGGCCGGCTTGTCTTCTTTTTGGCGCCGACAACAGTTCTTTCGGATCAACATTACATTACATGTAAAAAGAGGTTGGGAGACCTTGGTGTGTCTGTTGAGCTCCTGTCCAGGTTTAAAACAAAAAAGCAGCAACAGAAAATAATTGAGCGCCTCCACCTGAGAAATCTGGATGTCTTGGTGGGCACACACCGTCTTTTGGGAGAAGATGTTCCCACAAAAAACCTAGGGCTTCTTATTGTTGATGAGGAACAACGATTTGGGGTGAAGCACAAAGAGACGATTCGCCGTTTAAAAAGCCGTGTAGATATTTTAACGCTAACCGCAACACCCATTCCGCGCACGCTTCAGCAGTCTTTAATTGGGGTTCGAGATACATCCAAAATTGAAACGCCGCCGAGAGAGCGACTCCCCATTAAAACAACGGTTTCTTTTTTTGATTGGGGGTCAATTGCGTCGTCCGTTCGTTTCGAAACAGATCGTGGTGGACAGGTATATTTTCTCCACAACGATGTTGGCGCACTTCCTTATTATTATGACAAAATAAAAATTCTTTTTCCAGAATTGCGTGTTTCGGTCGCACACGGGCAGATGGGTAGTCGCGAGCTTGAAAAAACAATTTTGGCCTTTTTTGATGGAACGATTGACGTATTAATCTGTACCACGATCATTGAGTCTGGGTTGGACGTGCAAAACGCAAACACTATTGTCATAAACAATGCGCAAAACTTTGGGTTGGCCCAGCTGTACCAAATTCGTGGCCGCGTAGGCAGGGGCAATAGGCAGGGGTATTGTTTTTTATCTATACCAAAAAATTCTCATTTACCACCAGATGCCTATCAGCGGCTTCGCGCAGTTGAGCATTATTCTGCGCTCGGATCGGGCTATCGTGTTGCAATGCGCGATCTAGAAATTCGCGGCGCCGGCAACATCTTTGGGTATGAACAAAGCGGGGAAATCTCTAGGGTTGGTTTAGAGTTATATAATAAAATTCTGTCAGCGGCGCTGGATGAAAGCCAAAATGGGGGCGGGCACGAAAAAAGGGAGCTACCTTCTGTTGTTTTCGCTGGGGACGCATATTTGGGCAGTGATTATATGCCCCTCGTTCAAGATCGCCTAGCTTTTTATCAAAAGATTTCGAGCAACACATCCAAAAAGGGCCTTTTAGAGATAAAGGAGGAGGCGGTTGATCGTTTTGGGCAGTTTTCGAACAAAGAAGAGAATTTCTTTATGCTTTCAGAGATTCAATGTGGGTTATATCCCCACCCTTTTACAAAGTGTGTTATTGGTTCTAGCTCTGTTGTTTTCACGCTGTCTTCTCTTCCGCCCGGTTTAGGTGGTGGTTTGTTTTTTAAAAACATGGAAAGTGTTTTTTCTTCCCAACCAATACCGTATAAAATATCCACAACCCAAAAGGGCTTTCTTGAGATGTCTTTTTCAACCAAAACCCTTTCCAGCGGCTTGTTGTTTGCAAGAAAATTCGATCGTTTGTTTTCTCGTGTGATGTCGCGTTAGTTTTCACCGCTCATTTTTGATAATAAATTTCGTTTTTTATCGACGATCCTAAGGAAATATTGAACATGAAACTTTTTTCGCCCTGCTTGTTGTTGCTGTTTTTAACCTCTTCTATTGTTGCTCAAACCGCCGAAGCGAACAAAACAAACGACGAGCCCCCAATCAACGAGCCAAGAACACACCTTCAAACCATTGATGGCGTTGCCGCTGTTGTTGGAGACAAGGTTATATTAACCAGCGACATTAATCGCTCTCTTTCAATGGCTGTTTTCCAGCGGGGGCTCGACCCACAGCGAGACGGCACAAAAATACTGTCCTTAAAAAAACAGATTCTTCAATCAAGTGTGGATGGGAAGGTCGTGTTGGCTATGGCTGAGCTAGACTCTATTGAGGTTGGAGACAAAGAGATTGAAAGGGCCCTTGAACAACAGATTAATAATATTGTTGCTCAGGCCGGTAGCGAAGAAGCCGCGGAAAAAGCCCTTGGGCAGCCACTGCGAACTTTCCGTCGTGAATATTGGTATGATGTAAAAGACATGTTAATCACTCAAAAATATCAACAAACGCTCATATCAAAAGTATCCATTAACAAAGACGGTGTTTTTGATTTTTTTAAAACATACAAAGACAGTATTCCCCCGTTTCCAACCACAGTAAAGCTTCGGCATTTACTTATAAAACCCTCGCCAAGTGAAGACCAGATAGAAAAAACGCTTTCGCTGTTAAAGCAGCTCCGCCAAGACATTTTGGATAAAAAAAGTACCTTTGAAGAGCTGGCCTCACAATACACACAAGACCCCGGATCAAAAAACACCGGCGGTTCGTTGGGTTTTGTTCGGCGCGGAACCCTGGTCTCCCCTTTTGAGGCGGCTGCATTTACACTAAAACCAGGAGAGATAAGCATGCCGGTGAAAACGGGGTTTGGCTACCATATAATTGAAACAGAAGAGATCCGCGGTGATAGGATTAAGGTTCGGCATATTTTAATGAGTCCGCCAATAACCGAACAAGATGAGTCTATGGCGTATAACCGCGCTTTGGTTTTAAAAGACTCTTCCCAGACTATTTCCGAGTTTATTTCGACCACAAAGGCGCACTCTATGGACGACCAAACGTCTGAAGGTGGTGGTAGTTTGGGGTGGATTGACCCTAATAAATATCCCGTCCCTGAGTTTGGAATGGTTTTAGGTCAAATCAATCCAAACGAGTGTGCCGGCCCGGTTCGTTCAGAGTTGGGATATCATTTGTTGTGGGTTGAGGCCTCCAGGCCGGGCGGTTCGCCAGACATAGATAAACATTGGAGCCAAATAGAAAACATTGCACTAAACAAAAAGAAAGGTGATTGGTTTAAAGATTGGGTTGTTTCTTCGCGGGAAAATTTCTTTATCCACATAAACAATTGACGGTCTTTCAACGGTTTCCACAGTTGTTTTCCACAGTTATTGTTTTTTTAATTTATTTTAACCTTGCCTGGCTATGGTTGTGTAAACCTGCCGCTTTGTCCACATTTATCATTTATTTATCCACATAAAGTAGTGGGTGAGGTTCTTTTCTTAAGCCGTTGTTTTTATAGTTTTACTGTTTGGTCTTTTTGTTTACACTTTTGTTATCAACATTATAATAAATAATCTCTTATTCTTAATAATGTTTGCTATTAATAAATACCCTCCATTTCTGACGGAAATTCCCTTGTTAAAACACGATGTTTTGGGTAAGATCGTCAGGCAATTTCAATCATTAAATTATTGGTTAATTCCTATTTGAAAACCTGGGAAAAAACATGAAAATTTCAACATCCAAAACAGAACTCCAGCTTGCCCTTCAAAAACTTTCTAAAGCAACCCCGGCTCGTTCTACCCTTCCAATTTTAAGCAGTGTTCTTTTTGATGTTCAAGAGTCTGGCACGGTTTTAAGAGCAACGGATCTAGAAATAACCATTGTGGCTAACCTGCCCACCAGCATTGAAAAAAACGGATCGATAGCCGTTCCCTTACAAACGCTCCTAGACGTAACAAATGAACTGCCTGAAAGCGCACGGATTACACTATCTTCCGATGAAAACAATAAAATAGAGATGGTTACAGATGTTGGTGCATATGACATAATGGGAAAACCGGCGGAGGAGTTTCCAGCCATACCTGAAGTAGATAATAGAAAATCTGTTGGAATTTCTTCTGATGCGCTGAGCGGTTTAATACGAAACACATCTTTTGCTGTGAGTAGGGACGAACTGAAACCAGCACTTACAGGCGTGTTGTTTCGATTTGGTCAAGCAGAACTAACAGGTGTTGCGACAGATGGCCATAGATTGGTTCGGTATGTTCGCAATGATTATCAGGCAGATGAATTTTTAGGCGACGTTATTGTCCCGAAAAAGTTTCTATCACTCCTGTCATCTGTGTTAAAAGTGGATGAACCTATTCAACTATGGATGGGCGACAACCACATGACAGCATCTATTAATGGTGATACATATTTCACAAGAATAATAGATGAAAGATTTCCTGATTTTGACAGCGTCATACCGAAGGACAATGATAAAGAATTAATTGTAGATCGGAATGATATTTTATCAGCAGTAAGGCGTGTTTCAATTTTTTCAAACAGGTCTACACACCAAATTGCTTTGCGTCTTTCATCTGATCAGATCAAAATAACAACGGAGGATCCTGAGAAATCATCAAAAGCAGAAGAACAAATTAATGGCGAGTACTCAGGAGACGAGTTGGTGATTGGATACAATGCATCCTATTTAAAAGATATATTATCCCACGCGAGAAACGATAAAATTAATATAAAGCTAAAAACGGCAATTAGCGCAGCGCTCTTCCACCCAATTGAAGATATGGAAAATGAAAAATTAACAATGTTGCTAATGCCGATTCGTCTTAATGATTAATGTTTGAAGTATTATTTTTTCTCAAACCCAAACACCAATAAAATCACCCCAAAGACATAGCGTGTCTATGCCTATTGATCAAATAAAACTAACCAGCTTTAGAAACCACGCCGAAACAAGCATGAGTTTTGGTCCGGGTATAAACGTGATTTGGGGAGAAAACGGATCGGGCAAAACATCTGTTCTTGAAGCTGTCCATATTTTATCCATTGGAAAAAGCTTTAAAACCAACCGGATTAATGAAACCGTAAAACACAACACCGATGTTTCGCGAATAGAGGCGAGGTTTACAAAAAACGAAAAAAAAGAAACAATTAGCTTTAGCCAATCAACAGATCGTCGGCGACAACTTAAAATTAACGACACAGTCGTAAAGGCGCGTGAAATCGTTGGTAAAAACCCCGCCGTCTTACTTTCACCCGAAGAACAGAAAATAACAAAAGGCACACCGGGGGACCGCAGGGGATATTTCAACAAACTTTATTCTACAGTTTCTGGGGAGTATTTTAAATCACTTTCGATTTTTACCCGCACATTAAAACAGCGAAACGCAGTGCTTAAAAACCCCAACCAGAAAGAGCAGTTTAACACCTGGGACGATCTTTTGGCAGAAAGCGCTGAAACAATATGGAAACACAGAATATGTTTTAACAGTAAATACAACGAGTGTTTAAAAACAGTATCAAAAATGTATAACAAAAACAGTGTTTCAATTTCTTTAAACACCGATGACACAAAAAAAACAAAAGATGAAATTTCGACTGAATTAAAAAAAAGAGAACAAATTGACCTTAGAAACAAAAGCACATCTTTCGGCCCACACAAAGATGATTTCACTTTTTTATTTAACAACACACCCGTAAAGCAGTTTGGCTCCCAGGGTGAACATAAAATTTCTCTCGTACTAATAAAGCTTGCCGAGTATATGTTTATTAAAAACGAAACAAACCAAACCCCAACCCTACTTTTAGATGATCTTTTTGCGAAGCTTGACTTTGAAAGAAGCGATGCGGTTTTGGCGCTGTTAGAAAAAAAATCTCAAACAATCATTACCAACACAGACCTAGTAGATATTGAAAAACACGGAATAGATTTAAACGATCCAAACAACAAAAGCTTTCACCTTGAGAGACAATGCAGCAATTAAAATCAGCGATCAGCCGTTTTTTAAAAAACAACGGGCTAGATAAGGGGGTTAACCAACAAAATGCAATTTTAATATGGGAAGAAACTGTTGGCAAAACCATCGCATCCAACACAAGCGCCGAAACGGTAGAGCACGGCATTTTAACGGTTAAAACAACAAGCCCTACATGGCGACAAGAGCTCGTTTTTAAAAAACAGGATATTATAAAAAAACTAAACACAAAACTCGGAAACAACACAATCAGGGAAATTCGATTTATATGAGCGAACCACATACCAACCCAAATTATAGCGCAGAGAACATCAAAGTTTTAGAAGGGCTTGAAGCCGTTCGAAAACGGCCGGCCATGTATATTGGCGATACGGGAAAGCGCGGCCTTCACCACCTTATATATGAAGTGGTTGACAACTCAATTGACGAGGCGCTGGCAGGGTATTGCACAAAAGTCGTTGTAACATTTAACCCAGACGGATCGGTTACCGTTGAGGACAATGGACGAGGTATTCCAGTTGATCTTCACAAAGAAGAAAAGAAACCGGCGATTGAGGTGGTAATGACCGTGCTCCACGCGGGCGGAAAGTTTGACAAAGGATCTTATAAGGTTTCAGGCGGGCTCCACGGCGTGGGCGTGTCTGTTGTAAATGCACTGTCCGAATGGCTTTGGGTGGAGGTTCGTCGAGACGGAAAAATTCACAAACAAGATTATAAAATTGGAGAGCCCCAGTCGAAACTAAAAACAACCGGCACCGCAAAAAAAACAGGCACAAAAGTTTGTTTTTATCCCGACGCACACGTTTTTAAAACAATCACATTTGAATATGCAATTATATCTGAACGCCTTAGGGAGCTCGCCTATCTAAATAGCGGGCTTGAAATCGTTCTTAGAGACGAGCGAACAAAAGACGGCGAAACGGACATATTTAAATTTAAAGGCGGCCTAAGTGATTTTGTAAAATATTTAGACGAACACAACAACCCGCTTCACAATAAAATAATTACCGTAAATAAAGAAGACGGTGAGGCCCCCATTGAGGTTGCTCTTAGATATGGAAACACATATAACGACAACATTCTTACTTTTGTAAACAACATTAACACCATAGAGGGGGGAACCCACCTTTCTGGGTTTAGGTCAGCGCTAACAAGGGCTATGAACAACCACGCCACCAAAAACAACCTCATTAAGACAAAGAAAAACGAAAAAATCTCTCTTTCCGGAGAAGATTTTCGCGAAGGCCTAACCGCAATTATTAGCGTAAAGGTTGCAGAGCCCCAATTCGAAGGCCAGACAAAAACGAAGCTCGGAAATAGTGACGTAAAAGGTATCGTTGACAGGGCGGTATATGAGGGAATCCTTGACTTTTTGGAACAAAATCCGTCTATCGGTCGACGCATTGTTGAAAAAGCGCTATTAGCAGCAAGGAGCCGGAACGCAGCTAAAAAAGCACGAGAACTTATTCGCAGAAAAAGCGCCCTTGGCGGATCTTCCCTGCCGGGCAAACTTGCCGATTGCTCAAACAGAGACCCGGGGTTTTGTGAACTGTATCTCGTTGAAGGTGACTCTGCTGGAGGCTCTGCGAAACAAGGAAGAGACCGGCGGACCCAGGCAATTTTGCCCCTTCGTGGAAAGGTGATTAACTCTGAAAAAGCCCGCGTTGATAAGCTGCTGTCTAACAACGAGGTACAATCTATTATCACAGCTCTAGGCGCGGGGTTTGGCGGCTCTGAAGATGAAAACGGCGAGCGCTCCGCCGGTGATTTTGATGTTGAAAAACTGCGTTACCATAAAATCATTATTATGACAGACGCAGATGTGGACGGGTC
>LSCF01000010.1 GCA_001577025.1 Fidelibacterota bacterium TCS55
AGTGTCTTTATTAAATAGTCAAGGTTATAAAGATTTAATCCATGATTGTTCAGAAGAAAGATCATTTGCAAGGAGATCAGGTAACGACCTCCATGTACTATTTAAAGTCTAATCCGGATGGTTCCTGGGATGAATTATACGAGCTTATGGAAGATGAGTTCACAAAAATGAACCAGTTGGATAAAGAATTAGTGAGTCTAATGGTCTTAGGCCATTCATTGACTGGTTCTTTAAACGAAGTTGTACAAGTTGCGGAATGGAAATCCATCGCAGACGCAGATAAAAGTACCGTGAATACAGGGGCCATGCGTAGAAAAGCACGGCCAAATGATGAAAAGCGAAGTGCCTTTTATAATAAATACAATAAATATTGGTCAACAAAGCATTCAGACTTGGCTGTTAGGGAACTGGTAACTAGAAGGGTCAAACGGAATAACAAAAGAACCACAGAAAATACCGTGGTCACAGTTCAGGAATTCTACATGAAACCTTTGGGTCAGGTCGAAGGTGGTACTGCCCAAGAGCGGGAAGCCCTTTTTGATGAATATCACGATAAAGTAATTATGAGAAATGATAAAATACTAAGTCGTAAAGAACTGAGGCACTATTGGTCAGGTTCACTTGGGGGTGACACAGCGCCTTTTGTTATCATTACAGAATTTGCAAATACAGATGACATGATCAATAGGACTCCTGATAATCAGGAAGTCATACGGAAGGCTTGGCCCAATGAAGATGACCGCAGAGAATTCTTTGAAAAAAGGAATAAATATTTAGCCTGGGGCCATAGGGATATTGCAATTCACAATAATTTGGTAAAAATGAATAAAAGATAAATATTATTCACCAAAAGGAGAAACCGATGAAGAAACGAATATTATGGGGTGCTGCACCCTTATTAACATTCACTGTATTGTTTTCACAATCTGACCCTGTTGCAGCCACCGGTCAGTATAGTAAGGTATACAAAGGTAAAGAAGCAGCTTTTGAAAAGGCAGTGGCCGGACATGTAAAAAAATGGCATGGCCCTGACCAGTGGCCTACATTCGCAACTGTTGTCATGAATGGACCTCGTATGGGGCAATATTTTATGGGATCCACAGGTCATTACTGGAAGGACTATGCAGAAAGAGAGTCTTCAAAGGCCCATAATGTTGAATGGAGGAACATCGTACATAAATATGTAGAAGAACAGAGCGGTATGATGATGTTTGAAAAAAAACTGGATGCCAGTTATAATGATCGCTCTACCCCAATGTGGGAAGGGACCATTTATTATACTAAACCCGGTAAGCGGGGGAAAATGCTGGAAATAATGCGTGAGGGTGCAAAAGCTAATCGTAGACTAAGACATAAAGGAAGCACCGGTGTATATAATGTTATTTCAGGTGGTGAACAGGATGGAATGCTAGTATTGATAGTATGGATAGCATGGCTGATTTAGCGCCTCAGACTCCATCGATAAGAGATCGATGGGTCAAAGTATATGGTGAAGAAGTATTTGAGCAGGCTGTAAAGGATTGGTATGACAGTTACACTAAATCCGAATCAGAAATTCTCAGGTTATTGCCTGAAATGACAACGCCATCAAATAATTAGGAGGATATGAAAATGAAGAAAAGAATTCTAGGGATAATCATCCCATTAATCACTTCTGTCACCATGTTTGCCCAGGACTACATTATGTTTGAACAGATATACCTTGAGCCTTTGAATGGACAGGTCTCAAAACTTGTTGACGGTGTAAAAAAGCATAATGCTAAGTATCATGATGGTAAAAATGGTCCAAAAGCATATTTATTTTATGTTTGGACCGGTCCATATTCTGGTCAATATGTTTGGGTTAAAGGTCCTGTAAAATGGACTGATATGGATAATGCAATTGCTGATGATAGTCATACGAAAGATTGGGAAATGAACGTAGATAGGTATGGCCGGAGCCATAACATAATGTATTCTGTGAGAGATGAAGACTTGACTTATAACCCAGCAAATGAAACTGTGGGTGAAAATGTATTAATCAGAGTACTTGATGTAACCAACTCAAGTGAAGCTATGCCAGCCCTCACTCAAATGGTAAAGGAAATAAGAGACGTTTTAGAGAAAACTGGTTCCACTCAAGCCCGACGGGTTTACAGGAACAGATTTCGTTCAGAACAAAGAAGAGATCTGACATTAGTTTATCCGTTTCAAAGTTGGGAATATTTTGAAAATAGCACTGGATTACCCCCTGGTTTTAGTACAGAATTTGAGAAAACACATGGTGAAGGTAGCATGAAAAAAATGGTTGGTGATGTATTAAGTAAATATACCGATGGCCGGTATGATGAAGTACGAACTATGGTAAAATAAAGAAAAAATGTTTAGGAGCGTAATATGCTAAAACGTAGCCTAGGAATAATTGTCCTATTAATGACCTGTGTTTCTATGCTCGCACAGGAAAATGCAAATATCTATGGAGTGAATTACTTCAAACCAAAAGCGGGTCAAAGAGAAGCCTATCTTTCTGGCCTTAAGGATCATACTAAAAAACATCATAGTAAAGGAATCATGAGAGTGAGGACTTACAGTGTTGTATCCGGTGAAAAATCTGGTTGGATTGTGCGAGTCTCTGGACCTCTTACATGGGAAGAAGTTGATAAGTTTCAGGAAGACACTAGATCTAAAGCCCATATGGAACATGCCGCAAAATATGTTCAACCATACATTGAGGAGAGAATTGGCACGATGTATTGGAGACCTGTGGAAGATCTTCATTTTAATCCAAGTACCTCAGAAAAACCCTCGAAGATGACAAGGGTTCAATTCACACATTTAAATCCCGGGATGAGCGGTGAATATTATGAATTAAGGCGACGCTATAATGAAGCACTCGAGAAAACAAATAGCGATGCTTCATTTGGTATGGGGCATTTGGTCCATGGCGGTGAAAGGCATGCTATCTATGCTACGTTTCGTGGAATGGATAGTTGGGCTGATATGAATCCGACCGGACCAAGTCTTTCTTCAAGATTCAACCAAGTACATGGTAATGATGCCTGGGGTCGATTTTTGAAACAGATTTCAAAGGTTGTAAAGAAGAGCCATGATGAAATGCGTATTTATATGGAAGAATACAGTACACGATAATTAATAAAATAAAAACTGAAAGGAATTCAATAATGAAAAAGATAATCATTCTCTCCATTGTCTTCAGTCTGGGATTACCAACAATCTTATTCGCTGGAGATAAAGAGGAAATTATAGCACTTATTATGGAAAGAGATGCATATGTAAATAAAAATAAAAAATACCCGAATGAAATCTCAAAAAATGGTTCATTAGAGTTTTGGTCTAGCGGCGGTTTAATGAATAAAAATAATGGCTCAAATACAACATTATATGAAATTTATGATTTAAAGAGTAAGCATATTAAAATCATTGTACTTGTTCCTGGAAAAGCAGCAGTTGCTATGTTTTATTCTGAAGGATCGATGAAAGCAAAAGGTTTACCTACAGTTAGCCATTACATGACGCGTGCTACCCAAGCGTTTGTTAAAGAAGGTGGTAAATGGAAGGTTGCTGCTTCCCATTGGTCAGCCCTCAAAGGTGGTGCAGGAACAAACCAAACTACTATTGATTAGCGTACAATAAATAATAGGGAGAAACCATGATTAGTAAAAAAAATAGATTCCTTCCATTTACTCTATTTTTTGCCATTTTAGTTGGGCAGGATGTAACGGTTTATCAGGGCCGTCTCTGGCACCCAAAGCCCATGGAAGGCGAAAAGATGGAAGCAGCCATGGCGGCGAAAACAAAAAAATACAATGTAGGGAATGAAAATTATCCCATGATCTCATTTCGAACCCTGACAGGTAAGGATCAAGGTGCTGTGTTGAGGGTCAGTTCCGGGACATTTGCAGATAGAGACAAATATAAACTGCGACAAGCGGAGTTGGAGTATTGGCAGAAGAATGTCATTCCCTATGTGGATATGAGTAAAGATGAAGGCACCACACTTTGGCGAAAAATGGAAGATCATTCCTATAATGGTTCCGGGAGTGATAAACGATTAAAATACACACAAGTAACGGAATATCTAGTTGGATCAGGTAATTTTCAAGAATGGAATGCTTTAAGAAGTGAACTTGTCGAAGCCCACAAAAAAACTGGCAGTAAGGCTCGTTTTAACCATTACTATCGTTTTTCAGGAGGTGAAACACATTTGATTGGTATGTCTGTTTACTTTGACTCATGGGAAGAATATGAAAAAATACCTTCAATTTTCAGTGTTGAGCTTTTTGATAAAGCCTATGGAGAAGGTTCAAGTAAAAAATGGCTATCTAGACAATCAAAAATTGTTAAAAAACGATCAACATTCATTCGTGAGTATTTACCGGAACTGAGCACAATTCAATAGAATAATATAAAATAAAAGGAGAAATAATCATGATGAGAATTATAAAAAATATCGCACTATTAATTACATGTTCCTTAGCATTTGGGCAAAGTGATCCACTGATAACTTGGACTAGGATTATGAAACCTAAAACTGGTAAACAGAGTCAATTTGTAAAGGCAGTGGCAACAAAAACAGAAAAATATAATAGCCAAAAAGGAGATGAAATAATCCGGACATATCGAATTATGGATGGACCTAATGAGGGATCATTTGTCAGGCTAGGCATACCAGGACCTTGGTCACAATTTGATTCAAGATCTGAAAGACAAAGAGCAGGTACAGAGTATTGGATGAAAAATGTATCTCCTCATGTTGAAATAAATAAAGGGAGGCAGTTTTGGAGTACATCCTCCGATTTGGCCTACAATGGGACAGGGAACTCCGGCCCAGTACCATTTATCATGTTACGGTACTATCATATTAAACCAAATACATCATTCAGGAACCTTGCAACAAAAGTCATAGAAACATCGAAAGCTATTAATGAAGATTCACGCTATGCTTGGTACCGTTTGGAGTCCGGTGGGGACAGAAGCACATGGGTTTTTGCCTCAGCCTTTGACTCATTTTCAGAATTAGATGCAGGAAATTCTGCTTTCTGGGATGCATTTGAAAAACGTCATGGCAAAGGAAGTATGGATAAATGGTTTGAAGAATTTGGTAATACTGTTCAATCGAATCCCAAATCGCGGGCTGCAGTTATATATGAATATCGGCCCGATATGTCTTCACCTGAATAATCATTAATTTATGTAATTAAGTAGATTCAATTGATTGAATAGAATAATATAAAATAAAAGGAGCATATCATGAAAAAACGCATGATTTTTGTCATTGGTATATTATTTATTAATAATCTGATGGCTGGAGATAAGGAAGATCTAATTGAACAAATCAAACAGTTGTGGATAGATATTTCAAATAAAAAAATAGATATGGCTACAATGAATCCTGATGGAGCTTGGCAGGCAACCTCGCAAGGAGGCTTATGGCAGTTCTTAAGTCCGGAAGGATTTAAGGCTCAAATTGAAGGATCACCATATACCTTAAATTTTTCTCCCCGTCATATTGAAGTCACAATTTTAGGTAAAAGTAAGGATGTGGCTTTTGCAAACTATTATCTTGTGGGTACAATTAATGGCCCAGACGGTAAGCCGATTGCAACCAATTACAGGACCAGAGCCTCTGGTACAATGGTTAAAAAAGGTGGAAAGTGGATTGATATTGGTCAACACTACAGTCCACTTTATGGTGGTTCCGGCGTCATATTTGAATAAAAAATAAGATAACGATGTAGAGACGATCCGGCGGATCGTCTCTACAAATAAATAACAAAATGGAGAAAATGATTATGAAACGAATCGTAGGGATTGTTGTCCCTTTACTTACGTGTGCCGTATTGATCGCACAGGAAAAAGGTAATGTATGGCGCACGTGGTACCTTAAACCGGCTGACGGTAAAGTTGCTCAGTTAGAAAAAGGTCTGAAAGATCATGTGGAAAAATTTCACGGAAAAGGTCAATGGCCAGAATATTACCACGATATATTAACGGGGCCTAATGCAGGTTTATTGATGGGGTGGTCAGGTCCACACACGTTTAAAGCTATGGATGAACGCGTTCGCAGTCCTGAAGATTTTAAACATTGGCAAAAATACGTTGCCCCTTATGTGGATAATAATACAAACACCGGGATTAGTTTTATGGTTTATGAAAAGGATTTGAGCTATAACCCCAAATTAAAAGGCCCCTATTGGCATTATTCATACAATATGGTTCGACCCGGAGCCCATGGTGAATATATCGAGTTTTTAGAAGCAATAAAAAAGACGAAAGCGGCCAATAAAGATCCCCTTTCTCATAATATCTATCGTGTGGCTTCTGGCAAATATCCTGATGCATGGGTCTGGGAATATCCCGGGGAATCTTTGGAAGAAATATCAGGCAGTATGCAATCGCCTGCGGGCCAGTTGGGTATGGATGATGTATTAGGTGAAGAAGAGGCCAAGCGATTAAATGCGATTTACCAAAAAGTGGTCAAATATCGTGTGCGGGAAATAATCAAAACGCGTAGAGATTTAAGTACGCCAGAAGACAATTAAATTGACAGATGTATAGACACATAGCGATGCTTCTATACCATTAAATAACAAAATGGAGAAAAGGATGATAAAACGAATAATTGGGATTTTTATCCCTATTCTGACGTGTGCAACATTGTTTGCACAAGATTATGTAATGTTCAACCTGACAACTCTTGAATTGAGAAAAGGTCAAAATGCCGCGTTACAAACTGGGATTAAAAAGCATAATGCGAAATACCATAATGGAGAAGATGGTGCCAAAGCGTATGCATGGTATGTGCATACCGGACCCGATGCAGGCAATTACGTTTGGGGAATGGGGCCCGTACAATTTTCACATATGGACGGCGATCTAAGTCCAGATCATGTGAGAGATTGGGATAATAATGTTGCTAAATATGCAAAAGTAACCGAGAATAGTTTTATGGTGCGTGATGAAAAAATGACTTACAATCCAAAAAATGAAGTTGTAGGCCAAAATATATTGGTGAAACGATTCAAGGTCAAATTTGGACCCCGCCATATGAATGCAGTGAAAGAAGTAGTAGGATCCATTACAAATGTCCTAAAGAAAACAAATGCAGATTTTGCCAGACGCGTATACATTAGCCCCTTTAGAGCTAAATATGAACTGATGCTGGTTTATCCATTTGACAGTTGGACCCGTTTTGAAGATGGGCAAGGTCTAGGTGCAGACTTTTGGGAAGCCTATGAAAAAATCAATGGTAAAGGTAGTCAACAAAAAGTGGGCGAGATATTAGAAAACCATACTCACGGTATTACCAACGAAGTTATGACCATGGTAAAATAATTTTTTTTATATTATTTTGAAAAAGCCCTGCATTTTTGTGGGGCTTTTTTCTTTATTCAAACAGCATTAGTTTTTTTGTTCAACTAAAGAGAATTTTTTGAAATTATTCAAATGTATATCAAGATCCGTAGTGGGGCGGTGTCCTCAGTGTGAAAACAAAACACTGAGACATAGTCGTTTTAGAATTAATGAAACTTGCAGTAAATGCGGTCTAAAATTTGTGGAAAAACCAGGAGATTCTTGGGGATTTTTACTATTTATAGATCGGGCAGTATTTATCTTTCCAATTATTGCCATCTATTATTTGGGCATTGATACAATTTCAGCTCTATCTGCAGTCATCATTGGGGTGATCTTTTTGATTGCATTTATTTTTTTGACACCACAAAGAATCAGTATTTCAATGGCAATAGAATATTGGCTGCGAGAAGGAAGAAAAAATGGATAATTCCCCAACGGCATTAAAAAGTCAATTCATGCTTGATCCAGAAATCACTTTTCTGAACCACGGATCCTACGGTGCCTGCCCCAAACCTGTATTCGAAGCCTATCAACAATACCAAAAAGAATTGGAAGTACATCCCATCCAGTTTATGCAAGAGAAAGTCTACGAACTCTTGACGGTCCCGGGAAGCCCTTGGAGATTATATCAATTGCGATAAGGATGATGTGATCTATGTGCCGAACCCGACCCACGCCGTGGGTACAATCATCCACAATGTAGATTTAGGTCCCGGCGATGAGGTGCTTTCCACCAATTTAGAATATGGTTCATGTGATCGAATGTGGGTCTACGATGGCGCCCAACGGGGATACAAATATATTCAGGCAGAGATGACTCTGCCGGTTGTGGATACGGATACATTTTGCAAAGAATTCTGGAACCATGCATCAAAAAATACACGATACATTTTTATCAGTCAGATTACAAGCAGCACGGGGATGATTTTGCCCATTCCAGAAATCATGGCCGAAGCAAAAGCTAGAGGTATTGGCACCATTGTTGACGGCGCTCATGTGCCGGCCCACATTCCATTGAATATTCGTGAATTAGATCCGGATTATTATACAGGTGCTCTCCATAAATGGTTGTGTTGCCCCAAAGGAAATTCATTCCTTTATGTGAAACGGAAACTGCAGGATGGGATTCAGCCTATGGTAAAAAGTTGGGGCTGGGGCGAGGAGTATGATGTATTTAAGGATTCCACCCAATTACCTGGTGAGAGTCGGTTTATTAATGTGTTTCAGTGGCAGGGGACTCGGGATATGTCGGCCTTTTTCACCGTTCCCGAAGCGATCAAGTTTCAGGCGGACTATGGTTGGGATGATGTGCGCCAGCGATCTATGGATACGGTGCGATCTATCCGGGATGAGGTAACGGCCATGACGGGATTGCCGAAAATATGTCCCGATGATTGGTTGGGGCAGATGGCGACGATTTTATTTCCATCTGATAATGCAGTAGCATTCAAAGAAACATTATACCATGATCATGGTATTGAAATGCCCACCATGGCGCCGGATGGTCAGAGTGGTTTCCGGGTATCCATTAATGGGTATAACACAGATGCAGATGTGGATTATTTATTGAAGACCTTGAAGACGTTTTTGTAAAGCATACCGCTGCGTATCGTAAAGGCTAGGCATGCTTAGCCTTTACATTTTAATTAAATACCAACCCTTCATGTTTCATCTTCCTCGTAAAAACACCCTTTACCCATAATAGCCAAAGCAGGCGCCATGACCAAATTGATCAAGGACAGCAACTGCCAGTGCCAGTAATCCCCGTAGGCTACGCCTAAAGTGGTGGTGAGAAAAATTGCCGTGGCGTGCCATGGCACAAGACTCTCAAACATGGTGCCATAATCTTCAATGGATCGGGACAACACCTTCCGGTTCACGCCACTTTGATCATAGCGCTTCCCAAAAGCATCCCCAATAATGAAACTGGTGGCGGATTGATTCGACGTAATCCCATTGGTAAAAGCCGTGGCAAACAGAGAGGACACAATGAGGGATGACCGAGATTTGATGAATCCAAACACACGATCTACAATGGTGGGCATGGCATCAATGAGATCAATGGTGCCGATGAAAACAAATACCATGATGGAGAAAATAATGGCTTCATTTAATTCATACAGTCCGCCCCGTGTGAATAAAGTATGAATGCTTGCGGGGACATCGTTCACCCCAAATGCCATATTTGTATCAAAACCTTTATGGATGGCGGCCATGACATCCGCAGAAGAATAAGGCTGAAAAATCAAAGCCAACAATGCAGCGGACATAGATGATGTTAACAATGTGGGGAGGGTGGCCATCTTCCGAATAGAGCCAATCAAAACAATGATGGGCGGAATTAATAGCCATCCATTGAAATTGAACATGGATGCAATGGCATTCAATGTGGGGGCCACCTGTTGAGTGTCAATTTCACTCCCGGTGGGTGGATAGACAAATCCCAGAATAAAATAGATTGTTCCCGCAATGATAGCAGAGGGGAGGGTGGTCACCATCATGGATCGAATATGATCATATATATCCACATCCGTGGCCATGGCCGCAAGATTTGTCGTGTCAGATAAGGGCGAAAGTTTATCTCCAAAAAATGCCCCGCCCACAATGGCACCGGCAGTAATGCCAAGATTTGCACCTATCACTGCAGCGATTCCGATAATGACTACCCCTATAGTGCCAATGGACCCCCAGGAAGTACCGGTTAATGTAGAGAAAATAATGGGAATTAAGAATGCTAGAAGATAAATATAGGCCGGATTGATAAGTCGTATACCGTAATAGATTAGCATGGGAATAGTACCACTGACCATCCATGTTCCGATGATCACCCCAATTGAAAATAAGATTAGGATGGCAGGAAATCCACGGGCCAGTTTTTTGATGATGGCATCCTGGATATCCCCCCAGGCAAAACCCAAGATCATGAGTTCGCCAATGGCAAAAACCGCTGCCAGCATAAAGATAACTTCTAAGGGAAAGATAGGCTGTTCAAATACTTGGGGCCTTAGGACCATTCCATACAGGATTAGTCCGCCTAAAAATAGTACAGGTAATATGGTCTTTATAAAGGAGAGCCTGGTTATTTTGGCCATTTCACTCTAAAAATTTATCATCGTCCGTTTAAGTAATTTTTATAATCTTTTTCTGTAAGTGGTTTATATTTATCCAACATGCCTTTTTCTCGCATGAGTTTTTCAATTCCATTAATATCCATAGGCACAAAATCGGACACGATCTCTGCCCCCGTTTCTGTAATTACTATCAGATCCTCAAGTCGGATGTAAATATTTTCTTCAGGAACTCGAAGTGCGGGTTCTATGGTAAAAACCATACCGGGTAATAGCATCTTGGAATGGTCACCTACATCGTGTGTGGCCATGCCCACACCATGGCCGAGACTTGAATATGCCCGCTTTGCTGAACGGGCATAATTATTTACAAAGTTTTTTGCAGCTTTCCGATGATGAGGTTGGTCAAAAGTGGATTTACTCAGTATCCCTTCCATCGCTTTTGCAGCTTCTTTTCGCACTTCAACAGGTGCCACATGGGGTCGAATATGATCCAGAATGGCTCGGTAGCACTTCACATAAAAATTATAGAGTTGGGCCTGTTCTCGTGAGAATTTTCCGTTCACTGGAATCATTCGTGTAATGTCACTCATGTAATATTGGTAATCTGGAGAATAATCCATTAAGAAAAGATCGCCATCTTTCAGCTTATCCATCTTTTTGTGATAATGAGGCATATAAGCATTAGGCCCATTGGCAATTAAAGAGTAATAGGCATCTCCTTGGGCACCATTGATATGATAGATGTACTTGGCCATACCATCCAGTTCATATTCATACATTCCTGGTTTGGCAGAACGCATAGCCTCCATGAGCCCCAGACAGGATAAAACCGTAGCTTTCTTGATCACATCGATTTCGGATGGACTTTTGATCAACCGAAGTTGATCTAAGATCGGAGTCAGATCTCTAACCTCAGATCCTGCCATTTGATTTGACATATTCTTAATGAAATCTTTATACCGTGGTTCCGTTTGATCCCAGGGGTCATTTTGAATATCTCCTTCATAACGGAGAAGAAGGTCCCGGCTTTCTGCATGCCGTTCTGGCGGTGAAAGGTAAAGATAAACAATTGGTTTAGACCGCATTCGCATCCGCCAGAGATGTTCACCCATCATTTCCGTAGGATGAACATTATCCGCACCAGATACAATTTTGGCACCATCTACATCCGATGCAGAGATAAGTGGTCCTTCGCTCCGCTCTCGTCTGGGGTTTTTATGAGGTAAATAGAGTGTGGTCTCACCCGTTTTCCCGCGGATAATGGCATAAGCATGAGGTGTCTCAATTCCTGTGAGATAATAAAATTCATTGTACTGGCGAAATTTTACATAACCAGTCTCAGAGGGTGCTCCTTGGAGAATGGCTATAGCATTTTCTGGAATGGCTTTTGCAAGTTTTGTGCGGCGGGTTTTGAATTCTTCTGCCGTAAAAACACTTTCCCCAAAAAGGGAAGAAAAGGTAAAAATACTAGTTAGGATTAATGGGCGAATCATAATTATTCCTCAAAATAAAACTGCCCCATAATTTATTGGGGCAGTTAATGAAATTGCTTTCGTTTGTTTAATTTATTTGAATGGTTCCGTTACAATGTCTGTTCCTGCATCTTTCTTGGATTCCTTCACGATCCGTTCTACTTCTCGCATTAGATTCTTATTCTCAAATACAACACCATCTTTGATTGTGTGAATGATACCCTGAGTGCGGTACATTTCTTCATTATCCGGATTCATATTAATGGCGCCGAAGGGGTAAAGATAACGGAAATTCTCCGCTGGAGATCCATCAACTACCAATATATCAGCGATATATCCCTTCTGAATCATTCCAAGCTTCGGCTCAAGGATAGTCTGGGCACTATTGTGTGTTGCTGACTGGAGTACTTCTAATGGATGCATCCCTGATTCTAAGACCAATTGCAGTTCACGGATATTTCCAAAACCGCCTGTGGACCATTGGTAGTTATCATCTGTACCATAGGCCACTCTGCCGCCACGTTTATTGAATTCGAATATTAGATCACCCCATAGATCATACATATAATGCCATCGATATTCATCCAGTGAAGTCCAATTATATTGGAAGGATGCATGCATATGGGGACTGGGTAGGTGCATTTCCCATAGTGCTTGATGGGTATACTTTTCATGCCATGGGAGACCATGGGCACGAACAATATCTCGATTCGCTTCGTATGTTGCCCGATTAGGCTGCATTGTTACACCATAATAAACCAATGAATCAGCAATATCATTCAGTAGCCGATGGCGAGTTTCTGGATTTTCTCCTGCTTCGATCCATACTTGGGCTGCTTCCCTAAATCTGATATTTTCATCTAGGTAGTTATAGTCTACAGGATAATTCATCACACCTCGATTTAAAGCCGATTCTGCATAACCGTAGTGATGGACAATCATAGTTACTCCCAATCGTGCCGCATCTAAGGCATTTACCTGCGACGTAGATGAAGGTTGAATATGAACAGCTGTTATGCCTCCTGCCTTTTCAATGGCTTTGGCTGCCGCCCCAAACATAGTAGGATTCCAGCACAGGTTATTAATGTATACTTGCCTGACGCCATTTTTAAGCATCTTTTTTGCTACCTTGTCTGCATTGGCAGGATCCATGATATATTCTTGTTCAAAATCGGTTTTACTCCCCCAGCCATAGAGAGGGAAAAGGCGGGGTGAAATGACTTCATTATTTCGTTCTGCTTCAAGAATATTTTGAACGCGGCCTTCTTCTGCAGGTCCTATGGAGGTTACGCCGGTAGCCAACTGCATATAAAATATGTAATCCAAAGGCAATTTTTCATTTCGAAGGTGTAAGTGAAGATTCAGCATCCCCGGCATAACAAATAGGTTGTCCCCTTGAATAACTCGGTTCCCTTTCATTCGATCTGGTTTCTTGGGGTCGTGTCGCCTCATATCCGCGATGACATTTCCCGTTACCAAAATATCATAAGGACCAGTGGCTGGACCTCCATGCCCAGGGATTACCATAACATTTCGAATCACCAGTTTTTCATAAGGACCGGCTCCTAGATCTCCAAAATCTACCATGCTGGTGGGTTTGGGCTTATGCTCTACCTTTTCCAGTTGGGCATAACCAATTGTTAAGATGGCCAATAGAAAAGTGGCCAAGTAGCGGAATTTCATATTTACCTCCTTCAAATTACCATTAGATGATATGCATTACGGAGTGGATTGGTCAAGGAATTAAAAATAATCTATAATGGTGAATACCAAAGCCGTAATCCATGCTGCTGTGGCGAATAAAGCGAACATACTGCGTCCTACTTTGGTTTTTGGCATTGTTTTGGGATATTGATCTGTCTTGAAGGATATCAATATATCGATCATAGGAATAGACGTAATAATTAGAAAAAGTAAGCTGGTTTTCATAATGAAATATAGGATGCAATTTTCATCCTTTTTATTCTCTTTTTCTCATAATTTTATGACTGAGTTAACCCTTACTTAAACCATTGATACCCAAAAACAAACAAAAGGAACTCTAATGAAGCCAAATTGGAAAGGTATTTATCCGGCACTAACAACAAAATTTACGGATGAGGATCAATTAGACATCCCCACATTTCTACAGAATATTGAGTATCAGATTGAAGCAGGTATACATGGATGTGTGATTGGTGGCAGTCTTGGTGAAGCCAGTACTTTGACTCAAAAAGAAAAAGTAGATTTATTAAAAGCTGGGGTGGATCATGTGAACAACCGTATCCCTGTGATTATGAATATCGCGGAACAGTCCACAGCAGAAGCCGTTACGGCTGCCCAAAATGCGCAAGAGAATGGCGCCAATGGCCTCATGATGCTGCCTCCCATGCGTTATCTATCTGATGACCGTGAAACGGTCGCCTTTTATGAAGCGGTGGCCACATCATGTGATTTGCCCATCATGACCTACAACAACCCCTACGATTACAAAATTGAAATTACGATTCCCATGTTTGAAGCATTGTTAAAATTTAATACCATCGAAGCAACGAAAGAATCCACACGGGATGTGACTAATGTAACCCGAATGCGGAATGCATTTGGTGATGATATAAAGATACTCTGCGGTGTGGATACACTGGCATTGGAGGAACTGGCTCTCGGTGCGGATGGCTGGGTAGCTGGACTCGTAGATGCTTTCCCCAGAGAGACCGTGGTGATCTATGAATTGGTGAAACAAAACCGGATTGCAGAAGCAACAGAAATTTATCGCTGGTTCATGCCCCTTCTTGAATTGGATATACATCCAAAGCTGGTTCAAAATATTAAACTGGCAGAAGTGGCAACCGGAATTGGTACAGAAAATGTCCGTCCGCCGCGCCTGCCATTGGTCGGTGAAGAACGGGTTCGTGTCCAAAATATTATTGATTCTGCATTGGCTTCCCGGCCAGTCATGCCGGAGATTTAGTACGTATTATGATTGAATTAAATTTAATTGGATTTTCCACCAGCGGCCGCGGTGATACTTTTACCACTGGAATGAACCCTGCAACGGGTGAAGCCCTGTCCGGTCAATTCCCCGGTGCCACCATAGAT
This sequence comes from Fidelibacterota bacterium TCS55, assembly GCA_001577025.1. Classification (GTDB taxonomy): domain Bacteria; phylum Fidelibacterota; class Marinisomatia; order Marinisomatales; family TCS55; genus TCS55. The sequence continues at coordinate 14,978 of LSCF01000010.1, forward strand.
GAAGTGAATCAAGCAGTCACGTCCGCTCAGGATGCTGCAGTCGTTTATGGAAAAATGTCTGGTGAAGAAAAAGCTGAATTCCTCAACGCTATCGCTGAAGAGATTGAAAATCTTGGCGATACACTTGTGGAAAGATGCTGTGCCGAATCGGGGTTACCTGAAGCACGGATTATTGGTGAACGAGGCAGAACCACCGGTCAATTGAGAATGTTTGCAGATCTTATTTCTGAAGGGTCATGGCTTGAAGCCACCATTGATACCGCCCAAAAGGATCGTGCGCCCGTCCCCAAACCGGATTTACGGCGTATGTTGGTACCCATGGGTCCTGTAGTCGTTTTTGCTGCCAGTAATTTCCCGCTGGCTTTTTCAACGGCTGGTGGCGACACCGCATCGGCACTGGCGGGTGGTAACCCCGTTATTGTAAAGGCCCACGGTGCCCATCCCGGCACCAGCGCAATGATCGGTGAAGCAATTGTAAAGTCAGCAAAAAGAACGGGCATGCCCCATGGTGTATTTTCGTTGCTCCACGGTTCAGGAAAAATTGTGGGCCAAGGTCTTATTCAGCACCCTGGCATTAAGGCCGCAGGTTTCACTGGTTCTGAACAGGCCGGCAGAACCCTTTATGATTTGGCCAACCAGCGCCCCGAACCCATTCCATTTTTTGCAGAAATGGGGAGTGTCAATCCTGTATTGCTTTTGCCCAGTGCATTCAACTCAGAAACTGCAGACATGCTGGCAGGATCCATTACCATGGGCGTTGGGCAGTTTTGCACCAATCCTGGACTTATCATCAGCACAGCCGGATCGGACCTCGACCACTTTATTCAGATGCTTGGCGCTGCCTTGTCCCAATTAGAATCAGGTGTGATGCTGACAGAACGGATTTGCAAGTCGTATCAAGATGGGGTTGAATCCACTTTATCACAACAGGGAATTACCGTAGAAGCGCGATCCGAAAATGGTGATGGCCCAAATATGGGACAACCCACGCTGGCCTCTGTTGCAGGACAGACATTTTTAGCGGACCCTGAGTTAGCAACAGAAGTATTTGGACCATTTAGTATGGTGGTGAAGTGCAAAGATAATGCCGAACTGGAAGCAGCCATTGGATTACTTGACGGACAGCTCACTGGTTCTGTGATTGGATCTAAAGATGAGCTAGATCAATATCACGCTGCCATCGAAACTATGGAAAGTAAAGTAGGACGCATCATTTATAATGGGGTGCCTACCGGAGTAGAAGTTTGTCCATCCATGCAGCATGGAGGACCTTACCCTGCTGCGTCTGATGCGCGATTTACTTCTGTGGGAACTGGAGCTATTAAACGATTCGTACGACCTATTGCATTTCAATCTTGGCCTCAGGAAAAATTACCTCGCGAATTACAAGATGGAAATCCCATGAATATCTGGCGGCTAGTAAATGGAAATTTATCCAAGGATAGTTAATGGGTAGGTACGTTTTTGATTGTATTGATGCTCATACCTGCGGCAATCCAATTCGCTTGATCAAGTCCGGAGGGCCCAAGCTCGAAGGGAAGACCATGCTGGATAAACGACAACACTTCATGGTAGAATATGATTGGATCCTCAGGGGACTCATGTTCGAACCAAGAGGCCACGATATTATGTCTGGTAGTTTTTTGTATGAACCCAGTAGTGATGAATTTGATATCGGTATTCTATTTATTGAGACCAGTGGCTGTTTGCCCATGTGCGGCCATGGCACTATTGGGACAGTTACGATAATGATTCAGGAGGGATTGGTCACCCCTAAAACAGAAGGGGTTGTGATTTTGGAGACACCCGCTGGTAGGGTTGATGCCCATTATGCCATGAAGGGGGATAAGGTCAGTTCAGTCAAGATTGTAAATGTGCCCTCATTCCTCTATGCGCGAGATTTGGAAATTAAATCTTCCCATTTGGGACCCCTAAAGATTGATGTATCCTATGGTGGCAATTTCTATGCTATCGTAGATATGCAGGAGAATTTCAGCGGCATTGATAATTATACTGCAGGTGATCTGGGCACATTCAGCCGTGAGATCCGAATCAAACTGAACCAGGAGTATTCATTCGTTCACCCTGATGATGATCGGATCAATAAATGCATTCATATTCTATGGTGTGGTGATACTAAATCCCCCAATGCTACCGCTCGTAATGCAGTTTTTTATGGTGAAAAGGCTATCGACCGATCTCCTTGTGGTACCGGGACGTCTGCCCGTATGGCCCAATGGATGGCAAAGGGGCAATTAGCACCGGGAGCACAATTTGTCCACGAAAGTATTATCAGCAGCCAATTCATCGGGCGCATCGAATCAGAAACCAAAGTGGGTGAATTTGATGCCATTGTTCCAAGCATTGAAGGTTGGGCTAAAGTATACGGGTATAACCAGATCATCATTGATGAAGAAGATGACCCTTATGCTCATGGATTTCAGGTAATCTAAATGCCCCAATCTGATGTGGTCATCATCGGTGGTGGTGCCATCGGTCTTTCATCCGCCTATTATCTAAACCGCGCTGGATATAGTGTAACTATTCTGGATGACCAAACACCGGATCAAGTGGGGTCATGCTCTTGGGGGAATGCGGGCATGGTTTGTCCCAGTCACTTCGTGCCATTGGCGGCCCCCGGTGTAGTAAAGCAAGGTCTTAAATGGCTCATGGATCCGGAAAGTCCATTCTCAATCGAACTTTCTCTCTCATTTGAAATGATCCAGTGGCTCTGGCAATTTCGGAAAGCCGCTAACCCAACCCATGTGAAAAATAGTGCCAATACCCTACGAGAGTTGGGTATGTTCAGCCGGTCATTATTTATAGAATTAGACCAGACTTTAAATTTTGGATTCACCCAAGATGGCATCCTCATGCTCTGCAGTGAAGAAGAGACTCTATCCCATGAATTATCTGTATCCAAAATGGCCAGAGATATGGGGTTGGATGCGATCGATTTAGACCCTGAAGGTGTGGCGAAAACGGAAACAGGTATGGCCACCGATTTGGCTGGTGGTGTTTATTATCCACTGGATTGCCACGTGAATCCGGTCACTTTTTTGTCCGCCATGAAAAACCATTTAAAAGAACAGGGTGTATCTATTCACCATGGAACGTATGTCACGGGTATTGATGGAGAAAAAAATAGAATCACCATGGTCCATACTGAAAATGAATCATGGAAAGGAGATCATTTTGTATTGGCTGCGGGTGCCTTTTCATCCAAACTGATTCATTCACTGGGATTAAAGATGCCGCTCATGGCCGGGAAAGGATACAGCGTTACAATGGATTTACCGACCCAAAAGCCGGCCATCCCAGCCATTTTGGTAGAGGCTAGAATTGCGTCCACACCCATGGGGTCGACTTGGCGATTCGGCGGCACCATGACCGTGACCCAGCGGTCGAAAGAAATAAACCAACGAAAATTGCACGCCATGCTTCGAGCCGTATCCAACTATTATCCGGAATATGAATATGATTGGACGACCTCACTCGAGCCATGGGTAGGGCTTCGACCCCTATCCGCTGACGGGATGCCCTATATTGGCCCATTTGAAAAATATCCCAATCTCATTGCTGCAACGGGCCACGCCATGGTGGGGGTTAGCCTGGCCACAGGGACAGGCCATTTAGTGACTGATATTGTTTCTAAGCGGAGACCTGCCATGGATTTATCCAATCTTAGACCGGATCGGTTTTGATGTAATTCACTATCCTTTATCCGTATATTTCACTATGGTCAAGGTTATTTATATATCATTCTTTTTACTTATGTCCGGTTTATTCGGACAATATCGATCTCCATCAGATTCTCATCAACATCAGTGGGCTCTTCGTATCTACAAGGGGTATGCCACCTATCGACCACTCATGGCTATTATTACCTATGGGGATATGCCGAGAGAAAGACACGATACGGGTATTCGAGGCATTGATTTAAGTAGAACCATGATCAGAAATTGGCGCGGACTTCCATTGGATTGGAGCCTTCGTGCCGGATTTATTCACCACAATGAAATGGGGTATCAGCCGGATCATAATCAATATACGCTATTTTTTCAGGGTCATTATTATAGGAGGGTATTGGGGTTCCCAGTAACCTTTTTTATTGGTGAAGGATTATCCTATTCAGAATTGGTGCCTTATGTAGAGGGGAGAGAAACCTATCGACTGAGTAACCGAAGATCAAATCTCATGAATTATTTGAACGTGGGCTTTGAACTCAAGACATCCCATTTATTCCCTGGGTTGGGATATGATTTTGTCAGCGTGGGATTTGCGGTTTCTCACCGCTCAGGAATATATGAACAGGTTAAATTATTCAACAATACCAAAGGGGGCGGAAACTTTGTGACCCTGTTCACAGAATATAAATTCTAACCTCTATCTTATCCGGATGTAAATTCGGTTCTTTAAAAATGCGAATCTTCATGCGGAATCAAATCAAACACTTTCTTCTCATCCTCATTATTGTTTCAGGATTGACCTATAGTCAATCAACGGCCATCTATTTTAGTGCATTGAAGATGGGGGATGATGTCCGTACTTCTGGGGAATATTGACAGAAACAAAATTATGGGTTGCATGCCATCGAATTGGATTTGGGAAAAAAGGACACAATATTCATCGCCATTCATGGATATGGCTCCCGAGCCTATGAATGGGTTTATGACCTGAGGCAAATATCTCTGATCCAACGCCAGACTTATTATTTTCGAAACGATTGGGAGTATTGCCCAAGCACCATTACCTAAGTTATGGATTAATATATGAAAATAGAAAATTAGAAAGAGGAATTCAATGAACTACACGAAACAATCTTATGACTTTGAAAATCTAAACCCATGGTTGACTTTCCTGCGGGATGATTTGGATTTAAAAGGTGTCGCTATGGGGTTGGCGCGTATCCCTGAGGGAAAAGGATATACATTTATGCACCAGCATGAAGAACAAGAAGAAGTATATGTGGTTATTATGGGGAGAGGGATTATGTACGTGGATGGCGAAATTTTGAATATGTATCCCGGTGATATTATTAAAGTAGATCCAGAAGGCAAGCGGTGCATTAAAGCGGACGATGATACTGAATTGGTGTGCATGATTATTGGGGCGGTTCCTGCCAAAGGATATCCCAAAAAAAACGTATCAAAAACATTGATTGATGACGGTCTTCCTGATTGGGAAAATTTGCCCCCTTGGTATGAAGGGAATGAAAAGATCGTTGAAATCAATAAAAAGATTAGGGCTCAACGGGAAGAAGGGAAATCCTAATGGCTCTAACTGTGACAGAGCGATTAAAGTATAATCTTTATCTATGGTATTTTAGTCTGACTCAGGTCAGGCTTATTCATTACTGCCGCCCAAAAATTCATGATATAACTGAGGATGGGGTGACCCTGTTCATGCCCTTGGATCGGCGAACACGTAACCATGTGAAATCCATGTATATCGGCGCCATGGTGGTGGGGGTAGATATGGTGGCGGGATTCACTGCCATGCTGAAAATTCGCAAATCTAAGCGGAATGTGATTTTAATCTTCAAAGATTTGAATGCTGAATTTTTTAAGCGGGCAGAAGGGGATGTTCATTATATATGCAAAGAAGGGAAGGCCATAGAAGCTGCAGTTGAAGAAACCCTTCGCACAGGAGAAAGGGTGAACTTGCCTGTGCCCGTCATAGCCACCGTGCCCGATAAATTTGGTGATGAGCCAGTGGCGAAGTTCAGTATAACACTGTCTATGAAAGAAAAATAGAAGTTTCTCCATGAAATCACCTTCCTCCGCCTATATCTTACTCATCGGTGCGGCCTTGCTGTGGAGCCTTGGGGGGCTTTTTATTAAATTGGTTGATCTCCACCCAGTGGCCATTACAGGGATTCGAAGTCTTGGTGCCGCCACTGTTTTTCTCCTTTATATCAAAAAGCCGAAGTGGTATTGGCGGCCTTATTTTATCGGAGGGATTCTTGCCTATAGCGCTATGGTCATACTCTACGTGATTTCAATTCGATTGACTACGGCAGCCAATGCCATCTTTTTGGAATTCACTGCACCGGTTTGGGTAATCATTTTTGGCTATTTCATTTTAAAAGAAAAAGTGACAATCTTCGATGTAGGCATAATGGCCATTATTTTTATCGGTATGGGATTGTTTTTTATGGATGAACTTTCCTTCACTGGTTTCTGGGGTAATATCATGGCATTGGTCGCCGGTGTTTGTTTGGCCCTGGTGACTGTTATATTGAGAAAGGAAAAAGAAGGTGCATATGAAATTGTCTTATTTGGAAATGGGATCACCGCATTAATCTGTCTGCCCTTTATGGTAGATGGATGGCAAAGCCATCTTATTAATGATTGGATCATGATATTTTTCTTGGGTGTATTCCAATTGGGTATTCCATATGTCATGTATACCACTGCATTGAAGTATGTACCGGCCATAGATGCCATTTTAGTTGGCATGATTGAACCCATATTGAATCCGGTTTGGGTGTTCTTGTTTATCGGCGAAAGGATGGGAGACTGGGCTTTTGTCGGCGGCGTGCTGGTCTTAGGCGGATCTCTGGGGCGCAGTTATTTAAAATATAAGCACAGCCGTAATTAGATAATTTAACCAGCCGAAGACCGCCAACCCCATGCTCGATCATCAGATATTTGGGCATGACGATGTCGTTTGGTTTGTTTTTATTCCACCCCAGCATAGCTAACTTTAATCAATGAATCAAAGAAGTCTAAAATAGGAAAACTCCATGACAGGTACGGTAAAAGAATATAATCAAATTAAAGGATTCGGATTTATTTCAGGGGATGATGGCGAAGATTATTTCGTCCATGTATATGGTCTAGGGCCGAAACTGAAGAAATTCGGATTAAGAGAAGGCCAGCGTGTGGCTTTTGATGTGGACTTCGATATGAAGGGGGATAAGGCGATAAATGTTCGACCCGGTTGATTTATTTTAGATAGATAATCTGCTGGGTCAATAATGACCCCATCACTTCTAATTGTAGAATCTAAGTTCCAGAGGACTAACCCTTTGGTGCAATTTGCCATTCATGATAGCCCGGTCCCTTTATTCCTAGATTCTGTGTCAAAACCATTTTATTTTAAAAAATATTATCGCTTAAATCGAATGCCTTGATCTTCGTTCATGAAAATCCAAGCAACTACTTTTCCAATATTAAGCGGTTGGTCAAGATCCCAATATTGAGACCCATGAACATACTGTGAACTTGTATCTTGTTTGGGCAATGATTCTACCCAATCAATAATTTGCTCCACTCTGTCACTCCAACGGATTAGATTGTTTATACGAAGGTCTATCCATCCTCCATCAGCCCATTGGTTTAGTTGATTTTGGGTTATATCCATGGATCCGGACTCATGTTTTGTAGGTATTTTTACTTCGGGTCCTCTTAAAAATGTTTTACCATCTCCCATCAAAATCGGGATACCAATGGACAATGCATGGGATCGGAATTTTTCATTTTCTTTAACAAATTTTTCCGCCTTTTCTTGCAGTTCTTGTGAGTCTTTTATGGTAATACATTTTAAATCACCACAAATTTTATTTAATAAGTGTGCTTCATAAAGCAATTTTGATAATCGTGGTGGACCTAAAATTTCAAAAGCAACACTTTCAGATTCATGAACCTGTTTGAGCTTTTCTAATTGTTCCATGGCCTGATGGCGCATATAACCAGCTCGATAGGTTGGACCCATAATTGAATTATCTAGCCCATTTATAATGTCATGTCCTGTGCTATCACCCAAAATTTCCAAAATAACATTTTCAGCAATTTCTTCTGGGGTTACAAACTCCATCTGGCCAACAGCGGTAATTGTTTCAAATTCACCCGACGAAAAAATGCCATTCTCACCTGTGTCAATGTAGACCGATTTTAAATTTTCATTTAAATCAACCCAATTTTGCTGACCTGATTTTCGAAACTTGGATGTAATTGTTTCTGCTTGGTCGGGTGGGCAATCATAAAGCCGAATGGGTTTCCCATGTTTTTTAATTTCATCATGACCTATGCTTTTCCATGCGATTGCAGCTGCAGGTTTCACTTCTTTGCATATTGGACCACCTGGGGTTCGCCCCATGAGAAATAATAACATGGTGTGGGCTCCGGCCAAGGATGATTTACTGAGTAAGACGCGAGACGGTTTTTCTTCACTATGAGTATAGGGGATGTTAAGGCCCATTCCACCCGTACCTGTAGTTCCTATTTTAATATAAATACCTGTTTTATTATTCACCATACTTTGGTGTAATATTTGGATATGGCGGATGATTTGCGGAATATAAAGTGTTGTAAGCAGTTTCTCGACATCCGCTTTTGGGATTGAGCCACGTTCATCCTGAATAGCTGTTTTTAAGTTAAAATAACTATCATAAACATCCTGGTATGCCAATGCTGTAGACGTATTAATTGAATCAATTATTATATGTGGTTTATGTTTGGAAATTAGCTGGTATAAAAATGAATGTTCTAAAATATCATCCGTGAATGTTTCTAGATTGTCTACCAACAATTGTTGTCGTGTTTCTTCTTGTTCCAAAAGAATAGTTCTAGATAAATTTTTCAAGGATTCTCTTACAAAAATATTTCCCCATTCAGGAATAAACTCAACGTTGGGATACAACTTTTCCATAGCATCACATGCATCCTTTGCTTCTGATTTCAACAAAGAAAGTATAATAACTGTACTGGGTTTATATTCATTTAACTTATGAAGAACGGCAGTACCTACCAGTCCCCATCCACCTAAAAGTAATACTTTTTTCTGACGGATATCCATTTAACCTCCGGATAAAAATGTGCCTAGTGCCATCGAATTTAATCGAGTTGATTTATCATCAGATCTTGATAATAAAATAATTGGAATACTTGCTCCCATGATAATGCCACCCACTTCTGCATTTCCAAGCGCTATAAGTGCTTTCACAATATGATTGGTGGCAGTAATTGATGGCCCAACGAAAATATCTGTTTCCCCAGCAATAGAAGAAGCAATCCCCTTTCGTTCTGCAGAAGTCGAAGAGAGTGCTACATCTAAAGCAATTGGTCCTTCAATCGTGATTCCGTCTTCATGGGTAAAAATGTTTTTCAATTCATGCGCCATCAATGTTTCTGGAAGTTGGTTCATCAATTTTTCTACCAATGTTAATAATGCAATTTGTGGATGTGTGTTACCTAGTGATTTTGATAATGAAATTGCATTTTGAATCATAGATATTAGAACATCTTGTGTAAGCTCAATGTTGACGCCGCCATCAGTCCATAACATTAATTTCTCATATGCTGGTGATTCCATCACGGCCACATGTGACAGTCTATTCATCACTGGAATCCCTGTTGAAGATAAAATTCCCTTTAGAAGAGTTGTTGTGCTTATATCTCCCTTCATAATGAGAGAACATTGACCTGAATGAATTGCTTGAATTGCTTGTTGGGTTGCATTCACATCATTTTCATCTTTAAAATAATATGGATCAACCCAGCCATTATCTCTGGCAATTTTGACAGAATCAATCACCATAGATTTTTTCGGTTGAACCACGGCTAAACCAATGGGCTTTCTGGATTTTAAATGGCTTTTTAATTGGTTAAACGTTTTAATCATGAATACTGTTTGGGTTTTTCTTGATGGTTTAGAACCCGTAATACGCCCTCACAAAGTGCTTCCAATTCGAATGATCCGGGATAAATAAATATTGGTTTTATAAACTCTAATTTTTCTTTCAACTTTGATTGCAATATTGGAGAATGACTCAATCCACCTGTTAAAATTACTCCATAACAATTCCCATTTAACACACCGTAGCCACTCCCGACTTCCTTCACAATTTGATATACCATTGCTTCAAAGATAGATATGGCTTTTGAATCTCTTTTTAAGATTTGTTTTTCAATAAGTTTAAAGTTATTCGTACCAAGATACCCTTTTAATCCACACTGTTTGCTTAAGAATTTCTCAATCTCTTTTTTTGAATATTCATTTTGATATACCAGAGATAAAAGTCCTGCGATTGGCATGGCACCTGCCCGTTCAATAGAAAAGGGCCCCATTCCCAGTAAGGCATCATTTACATCAATAATTTTGCCACCTTGGACAACAGCAATGGAAAACCCGCCTCCTAAATGGCACACAATCATTGAAGTAGTTTTTGGATCTTTTTCGAGTTGAGAACATGCCTTTCTAAAACAATATTTGATATTTAAAGCATGGCTTCGGCTTTTTCGCTCAATGCCCGGGACCCCTGATATACGGGCAACTGGGGGAAAATCATCTGTTGTAACTGGCTCAACAATATAGGAATTAACATTAAATTGTTTTGATAAAGATGATGCTACCATTGCACCAAGATTGGATGCGTGTGTTCCATATTTCCCAACTGATAAATCGTCTATCATGGTTTGGTTTACTTTATATACACCACCGGGAACAGGTTTTAATAATCCACCACGGGCTGCAATTGCGTCAAGATGATTGATTTCAGCTTCAGCCATTAATTGTTGAAACCGAGGTTCTATTTGGTCAACAATTTCAGGCGGTAGATTTTGGGAAGAATGATCAACTTTTTTTGACCAAATATTTTTTGTTTGGTTAAAGTACCCGATTTCAGTGGATGTAGATCCGGGATTTATTGCAAGAATAAAAAAGGCTACCTCCTAATACTGGGAGTCGAATGATTCCTGAACACCCAATACGGAAAAATGGTCTGCTTCCATTTCTTCCAATTTTTTTCTGAGTTCTTGATAGTGCTCATCTTCCTTCGTCGCCATTTGAAGTAAAAATGCTTTTACGTGTGGATCGGCTGTTCTACATACAGCTTTTCTATAAAATGCAGCTGCGAATTCTTCTTCTTGCATTGCATAGAGCAAAATATCTTCAATGGTTGTTGTTGGTGTTATGACGAGTGGATCCATTTTATACCTCCGCAACTTGATGTATGATGCCTTGTCCCTTTTTAAGCGCTTGCTTATTTAATGGGAGTAGGTGGTGGTGCCGTTCGGGCAACACTTTTTTAAGCGCATTAATAACAGACGGAATATCAACAATAGCGTTTGTTCCCAACAGAGCACCCAGCATAATCATATTCATAGCACGTTTATTATTTAATGCATGCGCCTCTTTGGTAGCTGAAATGCCAATTGCATGAATATCTTGTCTGCAATCTGCGTTAAAAATTTGGTCTTGTTCATATAACAAATACCCATGGGGTTTCACCATGGGTTGAAATTTGTCAAAGGACGGTTGATTCAAGACAACAGCAATATCGAATGAATTCAAAATCGGTGAACTCACCGGTTGGTCTGAAATAATAACGGTACAATTAGCGGTACCACCACGCATTTCTGGACCATAACTTGGCATCCAGGAAACTTCCTTATTTTCAAGCATACCTGCATAGGCCAATGTCATCCCCATAGACAACACACCTTGACCGCCAAATCCTGCTATAACTATTTCATGTTTCATAATTTTTATTTTGGAAATGGTTTTATATCACCCAATGGGTAATGATTAAAAACATGGTCTTGTAACCATTCGTTTGATTCAATAGGTGTCATCTTCCACCCCGATGGACAATTGGATACAATTTCTAAAAAGCAAACACCTTCACCACCGTTCATATGAAATTGAAAAGCTTTTGTTAATGCTTTTTTAGTTTTCCGCACTGCTTTAGCAGTATCGACTGATTGGCGTGTAACATAGGATGCACCAGGTAGTTGAGAAATTAAAGGAGTAATATCCAGCGGATATCCATGGCGATCATATTCTCTACCGGATGATGTGGTGGATGTGATAGACCCTTTTAAAGTTGTTGGGGCCATTTGTCCACCTGTCATGCCATATATACCATTATTAATAAAAAGCATTATAATGTTTTCACCACGATTCACGGTATGAATTGTTTCTGCCGTTCCGATGGCTGCAAGATCACCATCACCCTGATAGGAAAAAACAAACCGATCTGGTAAAATTCGTTTTATGCCTGTTGCAACAGCAGAAGCTCTTCCATGTGCAGCCTCTTGCATATCAATATCCATGTAGTGGTACATAAATACGGCACAACCTACTGGCGCAACACCGATCGTTTTATCTTGGATACCCAGCTCTTGAACAACTTCCATTAAAAGGCGATTCATTACCGAGTGTCCACAACCAGGACAATAGTGAAATGGTTTTTCTGTTAACGTTTCCGATCGATCCCAAACGACATCTAATTCAGATAAATAATCGCATTGTACACCTTCCATTGAAATACTCATGAATTAACCTGTGTTGATGATGATGAATAAACCTGATGAATCCTTTTCAGTAATTCATCCGGTTGTGGAATTACACCACCCATTCTACCTTGGAAATAGACCGGAACCTTTCCGTTTACAGCTAATCGAACATCTTCCACCATTTGTCCTGCACTCATTTCAACCACCATCATGGAAGTAACTTGGTCTGCTAAAACTGCTAAGTGTTGGCTCGGGAAAGGGAATAATGTTTTTGGTCTTAATAATCCAACCTTTAGACCATCATTTCGAGCAAGCTCTACTGCTTTATGAGCAATGCGAGATGTTAAGCCATAAGCGACCAAAACAAGATCTGCATCTTCAGTTTGAATAGATTCAATCATAACTTCATTCGCCATAATTGTTCTGTATTTTTCTTGAAGTTTCAAATTGACAGCCTCCATTTTATCGGCTTCAAGGTGCAATGTTGTAATGACATTTGGCCCTCTTGAAGCTGGCTTTCCTTGTGTCGCCCAATCAGAGTGATCCACCAGATTATCTTCTGGGTTATAATCGGGAAACGTTACAGGCTCCATCATTTGACCCAGCGCACCGTCTGCTAAAATGAGAACAGGATTTCTGTATTGATCAGCCAAGTCAAACCCTTTAAAAACGAAGTCAGCCATTTCTTGAACACTATTCGGTGCGAGTACAATGAGTCGATAGTCTCCATGTCCACCACCTTTAACTGCTTGAAAATAGTCACCTTGAGATGGTTGAATGGTACCAAGACCAGGGCCGCCTCTTACAACATTAACCAATAAACAGGGCAATTCACCACACGCGATGTATGAAATTGCTTCCTGCATAAGGGAGTAACCGGGGCTACTGGTGCTTGTCATAACACGTTTGCCACAACCAGCCGCACCATATACCATATTGATGGCTGCCACTTCACTTTCAGCTTGAATAAATTCACCACCTCTATCAATTAAGTGGCGTGATAAATATTCTAATAATTCAGATTGGGGAGTAATTGGATATCCAAAATATCCTTTTAGGCCAGCACGTATGGCGGCCTCAGCTAAGGCTTCATTTCCCTTCATGAGTTGTTTTTCAGGCATTCATAAAACCTTACTCAGTTTTATATTTATTTTCCCTGAAAACTTTTATCGCTGCATCGGGGCAAACCAATGCACAGTTTGTGCAACCGGTACAAACATCTTTTGCTAAAATCGCATAATGATATCCATGACGATTCATTCCTTGAGAAAGCCCCATGCCATTTTGGGGGCACTCAACTATACAAAGCTCACAACCTTTGCAGATTTGGCTATTAATTGTGATATGTCCTTGTAATTTTGCCATAATGAGAAAATAGGAGCTAAATATCTTGTTATAATTTAACTTTTAATATGGAATGAATCCAGTTTTCGTTGATTTAAATATTTAGGAAAAATACATGAAGTCGAATTTTCGCACAGTTATTGAGCCGTTTGTTATTAAATCTGTGGAGCCCATACAGATGACCAATAGAAACGAAAGAAAACAAATTCTCAAGGAAAACCATTATAATTTATTTAAAGTGCCTGCCAAAGATGTTTTAATTGATTTGCTTACAGATAGTGGCACAGGTGCTATGAGTTCAGCACAATGGGCAGGAATGATGTTGGGAGATGAATCCTATGCAGGTAGTAATTCATTTCAAAAATTTGAATCAACCATTCAAGAAATTTTTGGCTTCAAACATGTCATTCCAACGCACCAAGGTCGGGCAGCAGAACGAATTCTATTTTCTGTTATGTGTAATAATCAATCCGTTGTACCCAATAACACACATTTTGATACCACACGTGCCAATATTGAATTTCAAGGTTCGGAAGCATTAGACCTGGTGATTGACGAGGGTAAAGATCCGAATTCATTATTTCCATTTAAAGGGAATATGGATATTCAAAAACTTGAACGAGCCATTCAGAAACATGGAAAAGAATATATTCCACTATGTATGATAACAGTAACAAATAATTCTGGTGGTGGACAGCCTGTTTCCATGGAAAATATCCGAGCTGTAAAAACTGTCTTAAAACAATACGACATACCACTTTATTTTGATGCGGCACGATTTGCAGAAAATGCATTTTTTATTAAAATGCGAGAAGATGGCTATGCCCATAAAACAGTAAAAGAAATTGTACATGAAATGATGTCCTATGGGGATGGTTGTACCATGAGTGCGAAAAAAGATGGCATGGCAAATATTGGCGGGTTTTTATGCACTAACGATGATCAGCTGGCACAAATGGAAAAAGACTTGCTCATTTTAACAGAAGGGTTCCCAACTTATGGTGGACTTGCTGGGAGAGATCTGGAAGCAATTTCGGTTGGCCTTCAAGAAGTATTAGATGAAAATTATTTAGCCTACCGAATAGCTGAAACACAATACTTGGGTGAACATTTGACCGGTATTGGTTATCCAATAGTTCAACCGCCGGGTGGTCATGCAATCTATGTGGATGCGAAAGCATTATTACCCCATATTCCGCCGTTGCAGTATCCAGGGCAAGCACTCTCAGCCGCACTTTATTTAGAAGGTGGAATTCGTACTGTTGAAATTGGATCAGTCATGTTTGGAAAGGTGGATGAATCAACCGGTGAAGAATACCCTGCAAATATGGAACTGGTTCGATTGGCTTTGCCGAGACGTACTCATACACAAAGCCATATTGATTATGTCATAGAAGTGATGAAAGAGCTATTTAATGAAAAAGATAAGCTAACGGGATATAAGATTGTAAAACAGCCAAAGTATCTTCGACATTTTACTGCAGAGTTTGAATCAATTTAGAGCAACCTTATTGGAAATTAAAACCACCACATTGTTCCAATTTTTTGACTGGTTTTAAAATAGAAAAACCAGAATACACCTAATAAAATAAAATTGATCCATCCACTCACGGAGGTCATCATTTGTATTGTGAAGTCCAAATAGTTGGCTTCAATATTCCAATAATTCAAATATAGTCCAGCGAAAAAATGGATTAACCAAAGAGCCATGAATGAATATGTTTGGGCGCGTCCAATATAAATATCCTTTCTCCACATTCCGCAATTAAGACATTTAAGAGATAAATCTATTTGCTCCGACTGACACCATTCACAATGGTTTTGAGATGCCAGAGATGAACCAACAGGATTTATTTTTTGCATTAAACCTCCACGGCTAATGCTTAAATTTACATCAAGTAGATATTTCTATGAATAGGCACTTGGGAATCGGGACAAAAAGCAATGGCAAGTCGCGCAATTGGGCCTGAATGAATTGTCTATTCTATACGTGCTTGTGCAGCAGCTATGATTTACCTATTGAGGCGAAATTGCAGAAAAAAAGTGATTTGGGTTTGAAATATATTCTTGAACCAATGGTATAGACTTCAATGATATTTTATGGGGCGCGTTATAAATTTCTAAATGGACTTCATGTCCCCGCCCATCTAAAAATGTTTTCGCCTCTTCACTATGGGTATGGGGAATAACAGAATCCTGATCGCCATGGAGGAGAAGCACCGGTGTGTCGGTACTTTGTGGTGTGGCTTCTGATTCCAACACATCCAAGGTTTTAATAAACCCTGCAATGGGAATAATACCACCGATTCCATAAGGAAGTCGCAGGGCATACTCCATGGCCAGGCTGGCACCCTGCGAAAATCCAATTAAGAAAATATTTTCTCTGGCGAATCCTTCTTTTTGGATATCACCCATTAATTGATGTAGACCAATCCAGGTCTTTTCGAAATTCCATCCTTTTTCATCACTACCACTAAACCAGGTATAACCTTTACCTAAATCCGATCGATAAGGGGCCCGGGGGAAATACCATTTCGCATGTTCAACCTTCATCATCTTGGCCACAGGTTCAAATACATGTTCATTACCCGTCCACCCATGGAGGCCAACGATAGCCTTTTTCGGCCGATCACTGGTGGCATAAATTCGTGTGATTAAATTAGAACTCACAGCAGCATGCATCTAAAACCGTGACGGATTGGAGAGAGAGTTCTTCATTGTATATATAGGCTTGAATGCAGGTGCCTACAGTAACGCCGGATATCTGCGCCAACCCCTCATATTTACTTAAATCGTTTTCAGATACTTTCATGACAATCATTCCGCCGAAAACATCTCCGCAATTATTACATTTTGAATCCTTGTCGCAGGATAAGGACATGATACCGATTAATGTAATAAATAAAAGTCGTTTCAATTTATTCTCCAAAATTGGATTCTGCAGTCAATACCCATTTGGCATTGCCGGGGGTACGGCTTGGTTCAAGGCGATAGAGTTCACCTGTGGCCGTATCTAGCATGTAGTGCCAGTGGGTCCGCTCGATTTGAAAAGACTGAAGTTGGAATCGGCCGGCGGCTTTATCCTTCCCCAATTGATCCTGTACATAGGTGTCTAACTCTGTCATGATGGTGGCTAAACTATCATCCTGGGCTTGGGTTGCGCCCATGAAGGTAAAGAGCATGGCTGTGAGCGACGTACCTGTGATTAATCCGGTTATATATCGTTTCATCTTGTTCTCCATGGTTAAGATCCGATTGTTCGGTCGGCCTCGTAATCGGCCATCCGCTGGACGAAATCGTCCTCGTCCTCTGCCTGAAGCAATGGACTGATTGCAATATTATCTTTTAGTGTAATGGTCATTTTGGGTCCATAATCATGACCGGGATAAATGGTGGTTTGATCCGGGAGTTCCATAATGGTATCATAAACAGATCGGTATAAAGTGCGTGTGTCGCTGCCCTTGCTTATGGTGCGGCCCGTACGGCCCACAAATAGTGTATCCCCTGTAAACAGAATATCATCCAATAGATAACAGACTGAATCTGGGTAATGGCCCGGCGTATAATAGACTTCCAAACTCAATTGACCCACTGTAACAATGTCTCCTTGCTTCACGGGCTTGATATAATGACATTTTACCTTATCCTCCGATTCTTTATAGACCATAGAAACCAGGTTGGGGAATGCATCCACATATTCATCTATATAGGCGATATGATCTCCATGGGTATGGGTAATGAATAGAGCGATTAATCCCCGACGATTAACAAAGGGTTTTAATTGTTTGAGGGGAATTGCCGCATCCACCAGGAACTGATTCCCCGTACGCATGCAGGAAACAAGGTAGGTGAGGTTATCGTCATACCCCCCCTTAAAGGATCGAACGGAATAATCTGTTTCAGCCATAAGTGGGGGGAATTTAAATACCTTTTTGGAACAATTATCACTCCGTTATATTCTAATAGGTTAAAAAGCGAATATGGAGAGCATATGGAAATAAAAAATATAGGTATTTACCTCATTCTAGCCGGCGGTGTGATTCTGGCGCTAAAATTCATCAATGCCATTATCAGTTTTATTTTGAGTGATTTTCTCCTGGGATTGGGAACCATCCTTCTTATTGGCGGTGCCGTCGTTTTGGCATTAAAATTCGTGAAAGAAAAACGGGATGATAAAAATGATGAACCATTTCGAGGGATAGACAAATGATCCTCAACAACTGAACACATTGCCGGATATGTCATTACAGAACATTTGGGCACTGTCATCGGGAATACAATCCGGGCCCGTCATGTTGGTAAAGACATCATGGCAGCATTTCGAACCCTTGTGGGCGGTGAAGTAAAAGAATACACGGGTATGATGGCTGAATCCCGAGAGCAAGCCCTGATGCGTATGAAAGACCGTGCAGAAGAAATGGGTGCAGATGCTGTGGTAGGTGTGAGGTTTCAAACATCCATGATTTTGCAGGGAACCGCAGAACTGCTGGTTTACGGCACTGCAGTGAAGATTGGGCGGAAATAATTTACATGTAGAGACGCAGCATGCTACGTCTCTACTATTTTATTTCTTCTCTGCCTTCCAGAAATCGTCTTCCATCAATAATTCAAATGCGGCTCGTTGTTTGCGGAGCCGTTCTGCCAATACTTCATAGACTTCTACTTGCTGATTGGTAGGCTTAAAGTCTGCTCCGTATCGCGTTAAGTCACTGCCCAACGCAGCCAACCGTCCATAAATTTTATTGGGATTCCGAAAGGCGTCCTCCCGAGCCCCCGTCAATTTTACATCAAATAAATGACTTTCAATCTGGTATAGCTTGTCGTCCATATCTCGGGCGGCCTTTTCTTCATCTGGCGTATTGTAATCATTCTGAAGTGAATACCGTAGGTCTTCGATATGATTGATTAATTCCACATTGTCATTAATCGTTTCCCGGATCGTCATAAGAAACTGGAATTGGTCATCGATATCTTTTATTGTCCCCGATGTATTGGGATCCTTCAACACGGTAAATGTCTGCCTATATACATACCCATCTACTTTGAGGACGGCTTCGTATTTCCCCGGCACGGCTTTTGGACCCAGTTTACCGCATTCACATCAATATCCCAAGTGCGTAAGGGGCGCCACCCATCTTTATTATAAGTGACCCAATCCACACCACGAGGATTCACCCTCAGCTTCGGTGTTTTTGTCCGTTCATGTCGAAGATCCCACATTGCACGATTCACCCCTTGTGATGTCCGCAATGGCGTAATCTTCCGAATTTCGTCTCCATCCAAAGTCCGAATTGAAATGGATACATCTTTATGATTGGTGTCCGGTAAAAAGAAATCCAAGTTGGCACCATAGGCAGGATTCCGACCGCGGATGAGACTGGCACCATCACTCTTAATACTCTGTTTAGATTGAAAGCGCCATGCATCCTGAACCGGAAGAAATTGAACTTTGTTTTGTTCGGCTTTAGCAATTTCACGAAATGGACTGATATCATCTAAAATGTAGAAAAATTGA
>LSCF01000011.1 GCA_001577025.1 Fidelibacterota bacterium TCS55
TAGCACCATAATGGCGGGGGAACACTCAACAACAAAAAGAGACGTCGTCGAGGACTTTACTCAATTAAAATATAAAGTGGCTACAGCAACAAGGACGAAAAACCCACCTGTGATTGATGGTATTATCAATGATGAGGAATGGGAACAAGCATTATTGATTGAAGAGTTTCTTCAGCACGAACCATATAATCTAGAATTACCAAGCGTTAAAACAGTAGCGAGGATACTTTATGATGACAATTATTTATACGTTTCTTTTTTGAATTTTGATTCTAACCCAGAAAAAATAATGGCAACAAGAGGCCGTAGGGATGACTGGGAATTATTTTTTCAAGGCAATTCTGATTGGGTAGGCTTCGGTTTTGATTCAAATAATGATGATAAAACGGGTAATTATTTTGCTGTTAATGCTGCTGGTATTCAATTAGATATAGCAGTATCGGGTCAAGATCATAGAGGTTGGGATAGGACTTGGAATGCAGTTTGGGATAGTGAAGTATCTATAAATAAAGATGGTTGGTCTGCCGAGATTCGAATACCTTTCAGTGCTCTCCAATACAGTAACGAAAAAAATCAAACGTGGGGTGTGTCATTTCAACGAGGTATTTTTGCTCTCCAAGAGGAAACTCATTGGCCAGGGAGGTACAAGGGGGTTAGAGGCATCATACCTCACTTTGGTATTTTGCGAGGTATTAATAATATTCAACAATCAAGAAATATTGAATTAACACCCTATGTGCTTGGTGGTCAAACTAAAGATAATGAGAAACAGATGTCCCAGAACCTTGGGTTGGATATGCGTTATAATCTGAATACAAATACTACAATTAATATGACTTTCAACCCTGATTTTGGGCAGGTTCAAACAGATCCATCCGTCCTCAATCTTTCAGCCTTTGAAACACGGCTGGAGGAAAGGAGGCCTTTTTTTGTTCAGGGTGGTAATTTCTTTAGAAATAGACTTAGAACATTTAACTCAAGAAGAATTGGCAGTAGGCCTGGATTCTTTGATCCCGATTCTGGCAGTATAAAGAATAGGCCAGAAAATACAGCAATACTCGCAGCAGCCAAACTCCTTGGCGAAACGGATAGTGGAATTAAGTATGGCATTATTAATGCATTTACAAATCAGGAATATGCTACAAATTCATATGAAGTTAATGGTATCACGGAAAATAGAAAATTTCTGGTTGAGCCTTATACAAATTACTTTATTGGTCGTTTTGAAAAATCGTTAATTAATGATTTATCTACAATTGGAATTATGGCAACCGATTTGAGTCGTAAAGGATTATCTGAAGAAGCAAGATCATTTAATCTGGATTGGTCTTTAAATTTATTGGAAAACAAGTTTTCGTTTGAAGGTGAAGCGGCAAATTCAATGAATAATGGTTCATCAGGTTATGCATCAAGATTTAGCATGGGATATCGTGATCCTATTTGGTGGGATATAAGGTTTTGGGGTGGTTATAAAGACGAAAAATTCGATGTAAGTAAGATGGGATATCAGGACAAGAATAATAATTGGTATGGAGGCATAAGAGGTGCCATTCGAAGAGACACTCCCAAAGGTATTTTTCTTGATCAACAACTTGAATTAAAATACAATTATGGTGGTCGCTTTGCGGATGATAGAGGCGATGCGGTAATAACTCGAAATAATGTAGAATTAGAACAAAGAAATAATTTCAAGAATTATTGGGCACTGGGATGGTCTGCTTCTTATAGTGCTGAAGTGTTTGAAGATGATGATATTTATAGAGACTCTAGGGCAGTAATTATAAAAGATAACGAATGGAAATCTTTCAATTTTTGGGTTCAAACTGATCGCCGAAAGAGGATGATTCTTAGATCACGTTTCGATATTGATAAAGGGAGCCTTCGGGGATGGGGTAGATCATTGGGTTTTGAATTAACCCTAAAGCCAACCGACTATATTAATTTATCCATCGAGTCTTCAGAGGAATATAAACCAGTGGCCATGCAATGGGTAGGAATCATTGAAGATGGAAATAAAACGAATATCATTTATTCTAATTCAATAAGAAAGCAAAGGAATATGGAAGTTAGAATGAATGTCGCATTATCGCCAAAGATGACATTTGAATCATACTACCAACCCTTTAAAGCACGCATGGAATATCATGATTATGGGAGACTCAAGAAAGAAAAGTCATTTGATTTAGAGCCTTATGAATACACTTATGATAAAGATTTTGAAATCGATAATGAAGTAGGAACTTTTGTATTCAGGTGGGAGTATTTGCCGGGTAGCCTGATTTATGTTGTATATAATTTGAATATCAATAATAGATATTCAGATGAAGAAAAAGAATGGGAAAGATTTCAGTCTAATTCTTTATTTATAAAAGTTGATAGATTTTTTCGGTTATAAAATATTTACTTCGACAAATCCACCAATTCAATTCCCAATTCTTTGGCATGTGCCATGATGCGGTCATCCCGATAAAATTCACCAAAATAAATTTTATTGATTCCTGCATTGGCGATCATTTTGAAGCAGTCATAACAGGGGGAAGCGGTGACATAAATTTCACTATCCTCTAAACGAACCCCGTGGCGAGCGGACTGGACGATGGCATTGGCTTCTGCATGGATGGTCCGGACACAATGGGTGTTTTCCATTTCATGACCCGCATCATCACAATGGGCCAAACCACGGATGGAACCATTATAACCTGTAGCTAAAATGGTTTTCCCTCGTGTAATTACAGCACCCACATGCTTTCGGTCGCAAGTGGATCGGGTGGCCACTTCTCGGGCAATGTTCATAAAATATTTTTCCCAACTGACGCGTTCACTCATTTTTAAATCCGAATATTTATTCTTTTACAAAAATTTTCACAGCAGATCGAAGCTCACCAAAATAGATCCGCTTCACAAATTGGGCCAACTCTGCCGTTAAAATCAAATAGGCCCAAGTAGGGATGGGCACCTCAGAGCAGCCTTTGATAAGGACGCGCTTATCCGCATATTGGGACCAATCCACAGCGGCTACTTTTTCTCTGAAAACCTTTTCTCGGAGGATTTCTCCATCCAAAAAGTCATTTAAATAAATGGTCTCCATTTAATCTTTGATCTGTTCTGTGGTCATATAAACTGGTTTATTATCACCCATAAAATGGTGGTAATCCAGGATACCATACCCTTCATGGTTCCGAGTAGGGCATGAACTGCAACTTTTGGAACCATCCTTGCGGTGTCGAACAATTTCAAGCAGTTTTTCATCCGTTTCGGCGGCACCGGCGACCAATTCTTCTTCGGTTTCTACGTACCAGCGCATGGTGACGAGGTATTTATATTTTTTGCTTTCATTTCCATTATCACTCATGGTCAAACTCCTTTGAGGACTTTTTGTCTAGGGGTAAAAGTAAGCAGGATTTAATCGAAAATGCGGGCCGTTTTTTCAATACTTTTTGCTAACTGTTCAATGTCATTTTTGTCATTATATAAATAAAAACTGGCTCGGGCTGTGGATGCAACACCCAAGTAATCCATAATTGGTTGGGCACAATGATGGCCGGCACGGATGCAAATACCATCCGTATCTAAAAATTTTGCCAAATCATGTGCGTGGACATTCCCCACATTAAATGGTATCACAGCCCCGCGATGATCCGCATTACCATAAAGGGTAATGCCCTCAATTTGAGAAAGGATATCCAATCCATATTTGAGTAAAGATTGTTCATGGTCATGGATGGCATCCACTCCAACAGATTGGAGGTAATCAATGGCGGCACCCAATCCGATGACTTGAGCGATATTGGGCGTTCCTGCTTCAAATTTCCATGGTACATCATTCCACGTGGACTTTGTTAGGGTAACGGTATTGATCATTTCGCCGCCGCCCATGAATGGATCCATGCTTTCTAGCAAATCGGTTCGGCCGATCAAAACACCCACCCCTGTTGGCCCAACCATTTTATGGCCGGAAAAAGCATAAAAGTCGCAATCCAATTCAGTGATATTCACTTTCATGTGGGGAGCGGCCTGGGCCCCGTCTAAAACGGTGACTGCATTTACATTTTTTGCAGCTGAGATAATTTCATTCACGGAATTCACTGTGCCAAATACATTGGATTGATGGCCCACACTCACCAGCTTTGTTTGATCGTTCAACTGGTCGAGTGATTCAATATTGAGTGTCCCATTGTCAGCCAAGGGTATATAGTTCAGCGTTGCACCTATTTTTTCAGTAATCAATTGCCATGGGACCAAATTGCTGTGATGCTCCATTTCGGAGATAAATACAGTATCATGTTGGCGGAGATTCTTCAGTCCCCAAGCATAGGCCACCAAATTGATGGATTCGGTGGTACTGCGGGTAAAAATAACCGAATGGGTATTGGGGACGTTTAGAAATTGCTTCACCTTAATCCGGACTTGCTCATAGGCATCGGTTGCCCGTTCGCCTATTTCATAAAGTGCACGATGAATATTGGCTGCATATGAATTATAGTATGAATTAACCGCATCGATGACCACTTGAGGTTTTTGGGTGGTGGAGGCGGAGTCCAGATAAACGAAAGGCTTATCTGAATGATAAATAGGGAAGTCCCTCCGAATTTTATTTACATCTAACACTAAAGCATGCCCAGTTGAAGGCGGGCGGACTCATTAATCATGGCCCGATCCCAGGGCGGATCCCAAACCAATTCCACTTTCACCTCAGCCGTGCCGGGGATGCCTTCAATTTTTTGCTTCACTTCGTTAGCAATCATGTCGCCCATACCACATCCGGGGGCTGTAAGTGTCATTTTCACTTCCACATCAGAACCGGATTTTCCATTATCCAAAAGTTTGCAGGAGTAGATTAATCCAAGATCCACAACATTTACCGGAATTTCCGGATCGTAGCACGTTTTCATGGCTTCCCAAACGGCTTTTTCATTGGCGCGGCCGTCGGTTTCCGTTTCTTCTAACCAGGGTTGAACCTCCGGAATCTTGCCGATGGCGTCTGCATCTGCTCCTTCAATCCGAACGAGATTGCCGCGAATCATAACTGTATAACTGCCGCCCAAGGCTTGAGTAATATGGCCTTCTTCGCCTTTTTTGAGTGTAATCTTATTTCCGAAGGGGATGAGGGTGGCCTCACAATCCCTTTCGACTATAACCTGTTCGTCAATATCCGAATACATATTTAATCCAGTAATTCTGTTTGAATTTTATGAATGGCGCTGCTGAATCCATTGGTGCGCTGGCTACTGATGGCTCTCCCAAGCCCCACAGATTCTAAAAATTGTCCCCCATCCACATTTAAAATTTCTGCTTTGGTATGGCCGTTGAATGACCGTTCAATAAGAGATAGAAGTCCCTTCACAATCATGGCATCAGAATCGGTCTGAAAGAAATATTCACCATTAGATAATTCTTTGACGATCCACGCTTGTGAAGTACATCCGTGGATGCGGTTTTCTTCTACCCGTTCTTCATTGGAAAGGCCGGCCGTATCTTTGGCCAAATCCACCAGGTAAACATATTTGTCCCGTGGATCAGAGAAGATAGAAAACTCCTCCCGAATTGCATCCAAAGTCTGTTGAATATCAGCCATGATGCATGGTGCTTTCTAGCCACGTGGTTACTTTATCATCGATGTAGGATTTGACATCACTGTTTTGAACCGAATCGATAATTTCTTTTGCAAATCCGCCAATAATGAGTTCGATGGCTTTTTGTTTACTGATGCCGCGGGAGCGAAGATAAAAAAGGGCTTCGGAGTCAATTTGTCCTGTGGTGGAGCCATGGGCGCACTTTACATCTTCAGCATAAATTTCTAACTGTGGATTGGCATTCATGAGGGCCTTTGGGCTCAGGAGTAAATTCTTATTGGACTGATCTGCATTGGTTTGTTTGGTATGCTCCCGAACCACCACTTTTCCATTGAAAACGCCAGAGGCCTTATCAGATAAAATGTATTTGAAGAGTTGATGGCTTTCGCAGGCATCATTCCCATGGTCAACAACCACATGTTGGTCATGATGCTGAGCCTTTTCTGTGAGAGAAAGTCCGTCTAAACGGGCTTCAGCACCTGCGCCTTCAAAGGATAATTCAATATCGTGGCGAAATAGTTTACCACCGGATGCTAGGGCGGTTACATTTAATTGTGCATCTCGGTTCAATTGATATTTTGTTGTGGCTGTATAAGTCCCATGTCCATCCGTTTCCAATAATCTAATGTGCGAGAATATTCCATTTTCACGAACACGGATTTTGGATACAGAATTCACAAAATGGGGGGTAGGTGATTTACCGATATAATGTTCGATAATGGTGGCCTCTGCATTGGTACCGATGTCAAAATTAAAGCGGGGATGGTTCATGAGGGGGGCAGAGAAATCCGTCATGAGGTAAATTACTTGAATAGGCTTTTCAATGACCGCATTATTCTCTATAGCAACGGAAACACCGGAATTCATCATGGATGTATTTAAAGCTATGAATGGATTGCCGTTTACATTGTATTCATCAGGATTGGCGTTAAAATGGTCTAACCCTGTAGAAACGGTGAGACCTTCAGGCAAGCCAGATAACTGACTTTGGTAATGCCCATTGATCATAAAAATCAGATGGGTGTTGGGGATACGTCCTGGAATTTCTTTAGGCAAATTGGGAAGATCATCCACCCAAGAGAGTTGGAAATCTGATTTTTTAAGATCAGAAAAATCGGTGAATTGCCATTCTTCCCATTTTTTGGTGGGAAGTCCCAATTCCTTGAAGCGACCAAAGGCAGTGTTTCGAACCGACCTTAATCCTGAACCCTCATGGGGCCAGTAGTCCAATAGGGCCTCAAACTGTTTCTTGAATTGGGTCATGACTCGAGCCAGGAATATCCTTTTTCTTCCAACTCGTGGGCCAAGGTCATATCGCCGGATTTCACAATTTTTCCATCAATCAACACGTGAATGCGATCGGGCTTCATATATTCTAATAATCGCTGATAGTGGGTAATGGCCAGAAAAGACCGTTCACTATTTCTAAAATTATTCACCCCTTCAGCTACAATCTTGAGTGCATCAATATCCAAGCCTGAATCAGTTTCATCCAAAATAGACAATGCCGGCTCAAGGGTAAGCATTTGAAGGATTTCATTCCGCTTTTTTTCGCCACCAGAAAATCCATCATTCACTGCCCGACTCAGATATTTCTCATCCATGTTAACCAGTTTCAATTTTTCCCTGATGAGACGCATAAAGTCCGCTGCATTAATCTCATTCAATCCTTGGTGTTTGAGTTTTGCATTTAGGGACGTCCGGAGAAAATAAGTATTGTTCACACCGGGGATGACCACGGGATATTGAAAGGACATAAAGATACCGGCAAGTGCCCGGTCTTCGGGAGGCATATCCAAAAGATCTACACCGTTATAGGTGACAGATCCGGAAGTAACGTCATATTGGTCACGGCCCGTAATTACATTGGCAAGGGTACTTTTACCGGAACCGTTCCGGCCCATGATGGCATGGAGTTCACCGGGGTTTATGGTGAGGGATATCCCTTTGAGGATTTCTTTCCCATCCACGCCGGCGTGTAAGTTTTTAATTTCTAACATTTAAGATTATAATTATGAATTAAATGATTAACCAACCGCGCCCTCGAGGCTCACTTCCATCAATTTCTGTGCCTCAACCGCAAACTCCATTGGGAGTTCATTAAAGACATCTTTGCAGAATCCATTCACAATCATGGAGACTGCATCTTCAGTGGAAATGCCCCGCTGATTGCAATAAAACAGTTGATCCTCACCAATCCTTGAAGTGGATGCTTCATGCTCCATTTGAGCGGAGGGGTTTCTCACATCAATATAAGGAAAGGTATGGGCACCGCATTCATCTCCGATTAATATGGAATCGCATTGGGAATAATTTCGGGCATTCTCAGCACCTTTCATAATCTTCACGCCACCGCGGTAAGTGTTTTGTCCTTTACCAGCGGATATGCCCTTAGAGATGATGGTGCTTTTCGTATTCTTTCCCAAGTGAATCATCTTCGTCCCGGTATCTGCCTGTTGAAAATTATTGGAGAGGGCTACGGAGTAAAATTCACCAATAGAATTATCCCCTTTCAAAATGCAGCTGGGGTATTTCCAGGTGAGGGCGGATCCCGTTTCCACTTGGGTCCAGGAAATTTTTGAATTGACTTCAAGGCAGGTCCCTCGTTTCGTCACAAAATTATAGATACCGCCTTTGCCTGTTTTTGGATCACCGGGATACCAATTTTGAACGGTGGAATATTTGATTTCCGCATCTTTATGGGCCACCAGTTCCACTACGGCTGCATGGAGTTGATTCTCATCCCGCATGGGTGCAGTGCATCCTTCCAGATAACTCACATGACTGCCTTCATCGGCGACAATTAACGTTCGTTCGAATTGACCTGTATTGGCAGCGTTGATGCGGAAATAAGTGGATAGTTCCATGGGGCAGCGAACCCCTTTGGGGATGTAAACGAAGCTACCATCGCTAAAAACAGCAGAATTGAGTGCTGCAAAATAATTGTCTGTCGTGGGGACCACACTACCCAGATATTTTTTTATAATTTCTGGATGGTTATGAACCGCTTCAGAAAAGGAGCAAAAGATAACACCATGTTTTTCTAATTCTTCTTTGAAAGTGGTGGTGACCGATACACTGTCGAACACAGCATCCACAGCCACATTGGCCAACATTTTTTGTTCTTCTAGTGGAATGCCCAATTTATTATAGGTGTCTAATAACTCCGGATCCACTTCATCCAGGCTTTTGAGCTTTTCTTTTTCTTTCGGCGCGGCATAATAAGAAATAGCCTGAAAATCGATGTTCGGATAATTCAATTTGGACCAATTCGGTTCATCCATTTTCAGCCATTGGTTATAGGCTTTCAAGCGCCAATCCAATAGCCATTCCGGCTCATCTTTTTTGGATGAGATTAATCGGATTACATCTTCATTCAATCCGGGTGGAATGGTTTCCTGCTCAATATCGGTGGTGAAACCGTATTCGTATTCCTGGCTGATGGCCGAATCGATGATTTGTTGGTTTTTATCCATTACTTAGCTGTTGGTGCTTTAATTATTAAACAGAAAAACTCGTTCCGCAGCCGCAGGTTCTTTCAGCATTCGGATTCTTGATTTTAAATCCACCATTGAGGATATCGCTGGAAAAATCAACTTCGATTCCTTTGAGATAAAGATAGCTTTTCAAATCACAAAATATCTTCATGCCTTGGCTTTCAAACACCTTGTCGAATTCTTTCTGTTCCTTTTCGAAGGACATATCGTAATTCATGCCGGAACAGCCACCTTCTGTTACTTCCATGCGGAGGCCAAAACCTTTTTTCCCCTCTGCTTCCATAACGGCGGATAGCCGTTCTGCTGCGGGTACTGACAGAGAAATGCCGGCGTCAAAAATTTCTTGGGTATCAGGTTGATTTTCCATTATTCCCACTCCATATTAATTTTGGGTTCTTGCCGTTCTTGTGGACTTGAAACGCCCACGCCCAGTTTTTCCCGTGCTTCTGCTGAAATCATTTCTGGGTTCCAAGGTGGGTCGAACGTCACTTCCACAAACGCTTGGTTCACTTCATCCAATGCTTCCAATTTATTTTTAATATCCTGGGCCATTTGCTGACCCATGGTGCATCCCGGAGTGGTGAGAGACATCACAATATTTACATCGGACGTCGTTTCGTCATAGGATTCCTGAATCTGGATATTGTAGATCAATCCCAGGTTCCAAAGATCCACCGGGAGTTCCGGGTCATAGCATTGTTTTAATATTTCAATGACTTGAGATTCGTTCACTTGGGCCATTATTGGGTCACCTCCTGAAGGGTCATTTGGGCAAACATATTTCGCATATTGTCGTTAATGCGCTGGATGGGTGTACGAATATTGCAGGCGCCGATTTGGATGCAATCGGAATCAAAATAACAATCCATCATGCCCAAGGGACCTTCGAGCTTTTCAAAAAAATCTTTTAGGGATATACGGTCGAGTTTGGCGAGTATACGATACCCACCGGCGGGACCTTGAACGGCTTCTAGGATGTTATCCCGGGCCATTTGCTGTAATGTTTTGGCCAGCAACTGTTGGGGGATACCATATTGGTTCGCGATCTCCTTGGCGCTGGTTAATTCATCCACATCTTTGGATTGCATATGGCGCAAGGCGATCAATGCGTATTCGACTTTGCGTGTAATCTTTAGCATTGGTTTTTCTCCAGCCCAGAAATTTACCCCACTTGAAAAATGCACTCCAAGGAATATATACGACATTATTAATCGTATATAGAAAATTCCTCTCATGCAATTAATCGTTAGGTGAATTATAAAGAAAATTCTAACTTAATTATTAATAAATGCTATAAATACTATGTATTAATTGTATTTATAGAAAACTAACTAAAATAATAAGGAGAAAATAATGAAAAACAGTATAATATTATGTTTCAGTTTAATGTTGTGTGTTTTTGGATGTGATGAAGTAAATAAAAACCCTGAGGTATTAGAATTTGAAAACTCGTTTGAAAGCGTTGGTATTTATCATAATGAAATGCTTAATGAGATGTATTCTGAATTTGGTTCTCTTATTGGGAGTAAATCAAGTAAGACTAAACATCTCAGTTTTAGTAAAGAATTTGTGTATAAAAAAGCAAATGAGAGTAAAACGGATATTTCAAACTTAAAATTTTATATTGAGGATCTTTACAATTTCCACAATTCGAATAAACGATTAAAGTCAAATGCAAATAATTTTGATTTAAGAGGAATTTTTGAGTCAATAAATGTATCCGATGAAGCAAAACAATTTTTATATAAAATTGCTGATTACAGTGATGAAGTTGCATCTTATGAAATAAATCATGATCAACTTAAAATTAAATTATCAACATTGGAAAAAGAAGCAAATGATAGTTTAACTAAAATAGAGGCAGAACTAGTATTAAAAACTTCATCAGTATTTTATTACTCGTCCCTTTACTGGAAAGAGAATTTAGATAATTGGATTGAGTTATTAAAAAAAACCCATCTCGGAAATCAATCAAAAAAACTGGTTCAAACGAATGGTAAGACTTTTGAGTGGCAGGATTTTTATGAAGCTGATATTGCAGGGTTAGTTGGCGGGTTTCTTGTTGGTATTGGTGGTGGACCAACAGGCATGTTTGGGGGAGCAGTGTTTGGTTCATTGGCTGGTTCTGCTTTATATGTCTTAGATATTATTTTAGATTGGATTAAATCATAAATTCATTTTGGTTAAAAAAATCATATTACAATCCCTTTCCTTCGGATTCATTTTATTTTTATTTGATTTTATTTCGGATAGCTTAAGATTTGAAGGAATAGTGATAAATATTTTCAGGTATGGATTTGCAGCATTTATTTTTGGTGCTGGTCTTTTAGTATCCGATAAATATAAAAAAAATCGTTCTTAACTGTCGTAGGGAATACCGAGCGGTATTCCCTACGAAACGATTATATCTGAATTTTGTTTAGGGATAATATGGCCGATTATTTTTGCTTCGAGTCCGTTAGCATCGGCGCATTTTTGAGCGTATTCGTCCGCTTGGTTTTGGGGAAGGGCAACCAGCAATCCTCCTGATGTTTGCGCATCTGCAACCATGTATTTTTGGGTCTTTGAAATTGAAGCATTAAATGAAACAAATTTTGATGCATAATCCAAGTTTCGTTCAGTTCCACCTGGAATGATTCCATCTGTTGCTAGCTGATATACATTACTAAGAAAAGGAAGGTTTTGAACTTCAATAGTTGCAGAAACATTGCTGTTTTTACACATTTCAGATAGGTGGCCTAAAAGCCCAAAACCAGTTACATCAGTGGCGGCATGGACATCAAAATCACACATCAATTTTGAGGCCGACGCATTTAGGGTGGCCATGCAGTTCACAGCTTCCTTAATTATGGTATCAGGCGCCAATTCCCGTTTAATAGCAGTGGAAATAATGCCCGTTCCCAGTGGCTTTGTCAACACAAGGGCGTCACCTGTTTGGGCTCCGGCGTTTTTAATTAATTTATTTTCATTTACTTCACCGGTGACCACCAATCCGTATTTTGGTTCTTTATCATCAATAGAATGGCCCCCTACAATTGGAATTCCAGCCTCTTTTGCTTTTTCTGTTCCACCCCGAAGAATTTCTGTAAGAACTTCTTTTGGTAATTCTTTTATTGGAAATCCCACGATATTTAAAGCAAATCGCGGTGTAGCACCCATGGCATAGATATCCGATAATGAATTTGCAGCGGCGATTTGGCCAAACTGGTAAGGATCATCCACGATGGGTGTAAAGAAATCCACCGTCTGAACGATGAGTTTACCGCCCTCTAGGCGCACCACGGCAGCATCGTCAGATCCATTGAATCCGACAATCACATTATCTTGGTGCACAGTTTCAAGATCACCCAGTACCTGGGCTAAGTCCTCAGGACCAATCTTGCAGGCTCAGCCGGAACCGTGAGAATAGTGCGTTAATTTGATCTTATCGAAAGATGTCATGGGTTCAATTTAATTACATAAAATGAGGATTCTAAATCGGTTCTGAACGAATAGAAAAAATCCTCACCAATCCATTGATTTGCGTTCATTCAGGACAGTAAATTGTGGTTTGGCAAATAGCTGAAAATAATGTACGATCATAATTCTGAAAGCAATCATAGATCCAACCCAGCGGATATATAAACACTTCCCCGCAAAATATTTACACAATTTTATTAAGGAAATTTCATGAGTAAGACCACAAAACAGGTGGATGAAGTTGTCATCCGATTTGCCGGAGATTCCGGGGACGGAATGCAGCTCACCGGTGGCCGATTTACCGAAACTACTGCCATTGTGGGAAATGATTTAAGCACCTTGCCGGACTTCCCAGCAGAAATTCGTGCACCTGCCGGGTCTTTGGCCGGTGTTAGTGCATTTCAAATTAAATTTAGTTCGAAAGATATTCACACTCCTGGTGATAAACCGGATGTACTGGTGGCCATGAACCCGGCTGCATTAAAAGTGCATCAAAAGGACATAGCACCGGGCGGTATCATCATTTGTAATGCCAATGCATTTACACCTAAGAACCTGAAGTTTGCTGGTTATGAAACCAACCCCATAGAAGACAAAACTCTAGATGACTACTACACATTGTATTCTGTCGAAATGGGGAAGATGGTGGCATTGGCCAATGAAGATTTAGGCTTGCCTCCAAAGACCATTGAACGGACAAAAAACTTTTTTGCCTTGGGCTTATTGTTTTGGATTTATGACCGTCCCATGGAGCAGACCCAAGATTGGCTAAAAGTCAAATTTGCGAAAAAACCGGATATAATAGAAGCCAATATTCGAGCGATGGATGCAGGATATAATTATGGTGATACAACTGAAATCTTTACCACAAGATATACAGTTGATAAAGCCAACCTCCCCTCTGGGGAATACCGAAATGTTGTTGGAAATCACGCATTGTCAATGGGGCTTGCAGCTGCAGCAGAAAGATCAAAAATAGGCCTGTTTTATGGTGGCTATCCCATTACGCCGGCCAGTGATATTTTACATACCCTATCTGCATGGAAGCATTTGGGGATAAAAACATTTCAAGCGGAAGATGAAATTGCCGGTGTAACTGCTGCCATTGGAGCCTCATTTACGGGGAATCTAGGTGTTACGGCAACTTCAGGTCCTGGTATCGCGCTGAAGTGTGAAGCTATGGGATTGGCGGTAATAGCTGAATTACCATTGGTTGTAATCAATGTGCAGCGAGGTGGTCCCAGTACTGGACTACCAACAAAAACCGAGCAATCAGATTTGATGCAGGCCATGTATGGCCGAAATGGGGAAGCTCCAATGCCTGTATTGGCGTCATCAACCCCTGGAGACTGTTTTTATGTAGCTTACGAAGCGTGCCGAATTGCTGTGAAATATATGACACCGGTGATGCTTCTCACGGATGGTTATCTGGCTAATGGATCTGAACCGTGGCAATTACCTAAATTGGAGGAACTACCAGACTTTAATGTTACCTTTGCAGATGAATCTAATTTAGCTGATGGTCAGTTTTTGGCTTATGCTCGGGATGAAAAAACTATGGCCCGTCCATGGGCTATCCCCGGCACTAAAAACTTAGAACATCGTATTGGCGGTATTGAAAAAGAAGATCTTACAGGCAACGTTAGCTATGATCCAGATAATCACCATTATATGGTAGAAACTAGAGCCAAAAAAGTGGACTCTATCGCTAATGAATTTGGTCCGACAGAAGTATTTGGTAATCCCAGTGGTGATGTATTGATCTTAAGCTGGGGGGGCACCAAAGGTGCATGCCGTTCAGCTTGTGAATTCCTCCAGGCCGATGGCAAAAAAGTCAGCCACGTTCATTTGAGGTGGATCAATCCTCTACCAAAAGATTTGGGAGAAATTCTCATCAAATTTAAACATGTATTGATACCTGAAATTAATTTTGGTCAATTGATTAAAATTATCCGATCTGAATTCCTCGTGGATGCAAAAGGACTCAACCTAGTCCGGGGGAAACCAATCAGTTCATCAGACATTCAAGAATCTGTAAACGCATTAATAGGATAGAATCATGACAGATGCTGTAAAGACTTATACCAAAAAAGATTTCACATCCGATCAAGCGGTACGCTGGTGTCCGGGGTGCGGTGATTATGCCATCCTGGCTCAAACGCAAAAAGTTTTTCCTGATTTGGGTGTGGACAAAGAGAACTTTGTATTTATTTCAGGGATTGGGTGTTCGAGTAGGTTTCCATATTATATGGATACTTATGGATTTCATACCATTCATGGCCGTGCATCGGCCATTGCTTCTGGAGTGAAATTAGCGAACCCAGATCTATCTGTATGGGTAGTTACTGGTGATGGAGACGGGCTGTCAATTGGCGGAAATCATACTATTCATTTGTTGCGGCGAAACCTAGATATCAATGTCATGCTTTTTAATAATCGAATTTACGGTTTAACTAAAGGTCAATATTCGCCCACCTCTGAAGTAGGGAAAATTACCAAATCCACGCCTATGGGCTCATTGGATACGCCATTCAATCCATTGACATTGGCTTTGGGTGCTGGTGCCACATTTGTTTCTCGAACAATTGACAAACAAACTAAGCATATGCAAGCTATGATAATGCGTTCTCACGGTCATAAGGGAACATCCTTCATGGAAATCTATCAAAATTGCAATATTTTTAACGATGGAGCCTTTGCTCAATTAACGGACAAAGAGACAAAGTCAGATACAGTTCTATTGCTAGAAAATGGTGAGCCCATGCTGTTCGGTGCGGAAAAACAAAAAGGCGTCCGCTTGGATGGGAATACGCCTATTGTTGTAGAGATCGGTGATAAATGGGGGGTGGATGATGTACTGGTTCATGATGAATCGGATTATGTGATTGCATCTCTTCTATCAAATATGACTTACCAACCTGACTTCCCCGATCCCATTGGTGTTCTCTACGCTATTGAAGCGGAAACCTATGAAGACCGTATGGTGGCTCAAATCGATCTGGCCATTGAAAAGAAGCCATCAGGATCTATCCAGGATATATTGAACTCAGGCGATACTTGGGTGGTAGATTAAGGGAAAGCTGTTTATGGGATACCGTAAAGAAAAAGACAGTATGGGAGAATTGAATGTGCCGACAGACCGGTACTATGGCGCCCAGACACAACGGTCCCTGAATAATTTTAAAATTGGCGGCGAACGGTTCCACAGGGAGTTGATTCGTGCCTATGGTATTCTGAAGAAAGCAGCGGCCACGGTGAATGAATCTGCCGGTAAACTGGATGGTAATCTGGCCAATGCCATTCGAGATGCGGCAGATGAAGTGATTGACGGTAAGCTGGACGACCATTTCCCATTGGTGGTATGGCAGACCGGTTCCGGCACCCAATCCAATATGAATTTTAATGAAGTGATTGCCAACCGCGCTATTGAGATGTTGGGCGGTGAAATGGGGAGTAAAGACCCGGTTCATCCCAATGATCATGTGAATATGGGGCAGTCCACCAACGATACATTCCCCACGGCCATCAATGTTGCGGCGGTAGAGGGTGTTCCCAATCAACTCATTCCGGAGCTCACTCAACTTCGCGATAGCCTTCAAGCGAAGGCAGATGCTTTTGACAATATTGTTAAACTGGGCCGGACCCATTTGCAGGATGCCACACCCCTGAGTTTGGGACAGGAATTTTCTGGCTATGCCTCTGCATTGACTCATGGTTTATCCCGACTGGAAAAAGCACTGGACCACTGTTATGAATTGGCCATGGGCGGTACGGCAGTAGGCACGGGGATCAACACATTTGAAGGGTATGGAGAAGCAGCGGCCCAAGAAATTGCCAAAATCACGGGAATTCCTTTCCGCACGGCAGACAATAAATTTGAAGCCATGGGCGGGCAGGATAGTATTGTAGAACTTTCCGGTGCACTCAAAACCATTGCAGGATCACTATTCAAGATTGCCAACGATATTCGTTGGCTGGCCAGTGGACCACGATCGGGAATTGGCGAAATTTTAATCCCCGCCAATGAACCGGGTTCTTCTATCATGCCCGGCAAGGTCAACCCAACCCAGTGTGAAGCCATGACCATGGTTTGCACCCAGGTGATGGGGAATGACACCACCATTGCCATGGCCGGTGCCAGCGGCAATTTTGAACTGAATGTTTATCGACCTGTGATCGCCTATAATATTATTCAATCCATTCGGTTGCTGGCAGATGCATCCAGTTCATTTAGAGAACATTGTGTGGACGGGATTGAAGCCAATGAAGAACGAATCCATTCCAATTTATACAATTCACTTATGCTGGTGACGGCGTTGAATCCTCATATCGGTTATGACAAAGCAGCAGAAGTGGCGAAAAAAGCCTATAAAGATAATTCATCTCTGCGGGAAGCCATCGTGGCATTAGGGTATATGAGTGGTGAAGATTTTGATCGATTGGTTCAGCCGGAGAAAATGATCCACCCGGCTAAGAACGATTGATTGCTGCGGAACCCATCCGCTTTTTTTCAGTACACTTTAATAAATTCTTGCCTGTTCGCTGACGGGTGCTGACTTAAATTTCATTATGGCTATTCGACTTTCCATTCGGGACATCAAAAAACAACTGAAGCTGGTTCTTATTCTGGCTGGTACCGGTTTGGTCCTCATATTCGGATATATTTTTTATTTGGCCCAAGATCTCCCTTCTCTTGATCAACTAGAAAATTATGACCCGGATTTGGTGACGCGGATTTATTCTGCCGATGGTGAAATTCTAGACGAACTCTTTTTAGAAAAGCGCATTTTTGTCGGTTTAGATCAAATTCCTAACAATATGAAAAATGCGGTCATCGCATCTGAAGATCGCCGTTTTTATAATCACTGGGGCATCGATTCCCGAAGTATCATCCGTGCCATCGTTATCAATATTATCAACCTTGGCTATGAACAAGGGTTCAGTTCATTGACTCAGCAGGTGGCCCGGACCCTCTATGATACCATCGGATTTAAAAAGACCATTACTCGAAAAATTAAAGAAATCATTACAGCCATCCAGATTGAGCGAACCTATACGAAGGATGAAATTTTGGAAATGTATCTGAACAATGTGCATTTTGGTCATGGGACGTACGGCGTACAGGCCGCCTCCAAACGGTATTTCGGTAAAGATGCTGGATTGCTTACATTGGGTGAATCTGCCATGCTGGTGGGGATTCTCCCTGCACCGGCCCGGTACTCTCCCGTGCGTCATCCGGAACGAGCCCATTATAAACGAAATGTGGTCCTTCGTGTTATGCGAGATCAACGATTCATTACCAAAGATATTTATTCTGAGGCTCGATCCATCGAATCGGAAAATGTTTTAGAAAGACAGGCAAAGGGAAAAGCACCTTATTTTACAGAATACATTCGCCGGACCATGGAAAAACAAGACGACCGTTTGGGCGTCAATATCTATCGGGATGGCCTCAAAATTTATACCACATTGGATACCCGTCTCCAAGGCATTGCTGAAGATGCGCTCATGCAGTCCATCAAACGAAATCAGGATAAGCTGAACAAGCGATTGTTTAATAATGAAGAAGAATTTTCACAGTTGGCTTACCTGGGTATCTTTCCGGAAGATACAGTGAAGATGATGATGGAAGGGGACTCCACGCTCTATGCAGATCTTAGAAATAAATTATTGGTCCAAGGTGCCTTTGTGGCATTGGACCCTTCATCGGGAGCCATTCTCGCCATGATAGGGGGGCGTCCTGATTATCATGATCAGTATAACCGAGCAACTCAAGCCCAACGCCAACCTGGATCTGTTTTCAAGCCGTTTGTTTATGCCACGGCCATTGATAATGGATACCCCGTGGCAAAGCAATTGTTGAATCAACCATTGGTCCTTCGCGTCTTGAATGCAGAAGGTGAGTGGGAAAAATGGATGCCCAGAAATTACGATGGTACCACCAGTGGATTGACCACGCTCAGGGAAGGAATTCGCAAATCCATAAATCTTGTGGCTGTTCGTGTGGTGAAAGAATTGGTGCCGGCTACAGAGGTAAAATCCACAGCAGAACGGATGGGTATTAGCACCAATATTCGCGCCGTGGACGCTATCGCTTTAGGAACGTCCGAAGTCTACTTATTGGATGTGGTAAATGCCTATTCTGCCTTCCCCAATCAAGGGGTATTGAATCAGCCATTCGGCATTACCAAAGTGGAAGATCGATACGGGAATGTGATTAAAGAATACTACCCTATTCGGGAAGAAGTTTTGCGAGAAGAATCAGCTTATGTAATGACAACCATGCTGCAAACCGTTATGGATGCGGGGACGGGCGGCAGTGCCCGTTGGCGTCATAATTTTTATCATCCTGCCGGAGGTAAAACAGGCACAACCCAAAACTGGACGGACGCTTGGTTTGTGGGATTCTCAAAACAATTGGCAGCCGGCGTGTGGATGGGTGTAGATGACCCCCGTGTCAGTTTGGGTGAGAGCCAGGATGGCTCTCGAGCCGCCCTCCCTGCTTGGGCGGAATTCATGGCTGCTGCTCACGATACCTTGGGGCTAAAACGGGTCAATTTTGAACGGCCGGATGGTGTGATTGATGTGGAGATTTGTGCTACAACAAAGGACAGACCGACGAATCTTTGTCCCATTGAATCAGAAATATATATTAGAGGGACGGAACCGTCCCAGACCTGCAAAGTCCACAGACGGGGTTAAGCTGCGTCCAAAATCTCCTGGGCTTCCCGGCGAACGAGGAAAGACGGGTCCAATTGGCGGTCTTCATCCAGACCCATAACCTTTTTCACTTTAGACATAATTTCATTTTTCTGTATATCACTGGCAAAACCGTAACGAATCAATTTTCCCAAATTCCGGATGGCTTTGGACCGAATTACATCCTTGCTGTGAGAGAGTTTGCCCACCAATGCATTGAACATGGCTTCACCCATGTCTACCGATACATCCTCCGGGCGCATATTTTCGCATAATTTCCCTATGGCGCGAACGGCCGTATCTTCACATTCCTTTTGGGGGCTGTTTACTTTTTCTAAGACATGGGGGAGGGCACTCACCACTTCGGGAGACTGGATTTTACCCAAGGCATATAGGGCAAAGGCCACTTGGGCCGATTCACCATTATTTTCAATGACATTCATGAGTGGCGGAATGGCGGATGCATCCATGAGGCCGCATGCACGGCCAAAGTTCAACTCCGCTTTAATATCGGATTCAACAATTTTTTCTAAGACCAACGGAATGGCTGCACTCCCCATATTGGCCATGGTCTGGCGTGCATTTTGGATGGCTTCTCTGAGATCCGGACGGTCAAAGGCATCAATATAAAACAGGGAGGTGACCGCATCAAACATGATGGGTAAATCGGAAGAGTCGATACCTTTGCTTAAAATTGAATCAATTTCACTGAGACCCTCTAGAATTGTAGAGGCGTGGGCTGAGGAAAGCTTTTTGAATGATTTATCCATGATACTTCCTATGTATTAAAAAATAATGTGTGACTTGTCATTCCCGATCCGATTGATACAGAATCGGTCAAATAATTTAAGGCAGAATTCATTTTATTTTCATCGGAATTGAAGCAACGAAAAATAGTGCCACCCTTAAGGCCCAAACGCTGGCCTGCAAGCATGGGGATGGCCTCTCCGTTTTACTTATGCCGAATCAGGGTGTTCGGATTCATCTTTTTTCTTTTTAAACCATTTCAAAAAATTGAACTGGAACCGAAGTGGGGGCTGTTCACGGACGGTATGAATCATGAGATAGGCGGCGATAATAAATAGAACAAGATTAGGGGTCCAAATCCCCACAGCAGGGGATAGAATGGTGCGGTCCGCCAGATCCTCACCGCCGATCATGAATACATAATAGACCAAAAAGAATCCGAATGATAGGCTGGTCGCAATGGTAAATCCACCTTTCCGAAACAGAACGCCCAAAGATGCACCAGTCATAATAAAAAGGATGCAGGCCACAGGAAGGGAGAATTTTTTATGAAGTTCCACCATATATTTATTATCGGATCGAGCATAACTCCCCAAGAGATTATATTCGTTTCGGAGTTGACGGATGACAATATCCACATCACTTTCTTTACGGTAAATGGCATCGGTGGTATTGTTCACTGTATCGGCTGCAAAGTCTGTTTTGAGTTTGGTCAGAATAACTTCAGCATCCTCAAAGGTAGGGGGCACAATACTATCCAATTCGGATCGAATGAATGCACGGCCAATTCGTCCATTAACAATATTGGCCCGTTCTTTTAAATCCGCCCGTTTATCCAATATCATTGGAATGGTCATTTCTCGGTCGGATCGGCTGGTGGTATCCCGGCGATTTAAAAAGAGGTCATCGGCAGGGATGGTAATCTTGTGTTTTTCAAATTCAATCCGACGGTAATTGCCATAATCTTGGAGATCCAATTCGTGAATTTCTCCATTATATAAATCGAGGATGATGGCATCATCAATCGTCGAAAGTTTCCCCGTTTTGGAGTGAATGCTGGTTTGGGTTTGAAATCCCCCTTTGCTGAAAATCCGTACATCTTTTAGGGTGTCCCCTTCTTTATCCCGGATGATGATACTGTAGTCTGGGAGGTCATCCATGAAATATCCCGGTTCAATATTCATGTCCGGCCGCTTGCGGTAAATATCTCCGGAGAGCATCCGCGCTTTAAAATTCATTTCAGGCATGATAAATGCATTGAATAGGATAAGGGTGAGGGCAATACCTAATCCTAAAAGAATTGCCGGCCGTACAATAGTGGTAAAACTAATACCAGATGCCCGCATAGCAGTGATTTCATTATCTTCTGAAAATTGACCAAAGGCCATAAGTGCAGCAACGAGGACGGCCATAGGTACCGCTAGTGCGGCGATCCAGCCAAGATTAAGAAAAAGATATTCAAAAATAGTACCTAAGTCCAGCCCTTTACCGATGAATCGGTCGATAGCCCGAAGGAGAAACTGGGTAAAAAGAACAAATACAATAATGAGCAGCGAAAAAATAAAGGGCATGAATAGCTGCTTGAGGATGTATCTAGTCAGGAGGCGCATGGGAAAAATTACATTCATTCCATCGAAAATCTATCATCTTGAATCGAAAATTATACTATGAGTTCCAGTAAAAATCTTTTCATTAGTTGACAAGAAAACACCTAATTTCCGCGGCTTCAATTGAAGTGATTCTATTGAATGTGAATGGTGGGTGTAGCTCAGCTGGTTAGAGCACCTGGTTGTGGCCCAGGAGGCCGTGGGTTCAAGTCCCATCACTCACCCCTGACAGAGGGACTGGCATATAGCACTAAATTCGGGGTGTAGCGCAGTCCGGTTAGCGCACCTGCTTTGGGAGCAGGGGGTCGGGAGTTCGAATCTCTCCACCCCGACACGAGGGAAACCTCATTAGATCGTAAGAAAGCCTCTCTTCACTGAGGGGCTTTTTTGTTTATGAGATGATGGGTAATTTTGAATTGTGAAAAAACTAATTCTACTATTACTATTTATTCCAGTTTTGTCTTTTGGGCAAGATGAAACTCGTTCTGATGGACCATATATTTTTATTGAAAAAAATAAACTTATTGAAAAGAAAATAATAAACGGTAAGGTTTTTTCAAGGCGTTTAAATACAAGCTTATACGACACAACATACTCTCCTGAAAAGTCTACTTTTAATAAAATAAGAAAAATAGCTGCATTAAGTGATATTCACGGACAATATGATCTATTAATTGAATTATTAACAAATAATAAAATAATTGACGAGAATCTAAATTGGAGTTTTGGCGAGGGTCATTTGGTTATCACTGGAGATATATTTGACAGAGGTGATAAAGTTAATGAAGTGCTTTGGTTCATCTATAAACTTGAAGCTCAAGCAAAAAATAAAGGTGGTCGTGTACATTATCTTTTTGGCAATCATGAGTACATGATTCTCTATAATGACTTAAGATACCTTCATGAAAAATATAAAACGTCTTCTACATTATTGAATTTGGAATATAATGAATTATATAGTGATAAAACGATTATCGGAAGATGGTTACGATCAAAACCAACGATTATTAAAATAAACGATATTCTTTTTACTCATGGTGGTATTTCTGAAGATTTTATTTCTTATGGAGATTTTAATATTGAAAAGATAAATAACACAATGATAGACTCTATTCCTGAAGGTAGAGCGGAAATAAATAAGTCAGATTTTCATAAAATGTATTATAGCACAAAAGGTTTGGTATGGTATCGTGGTTATTTCGAAAAGTATAATCCAGATATAACAGATAGTGATATTTCAAAGATATTAAGGTTAGTGGGTGCGGATCATATAGTGGTTGGTCACACTACAGAGGAAAGAGTTGTCCACTTATTTAAAAATAAAATCTTCGGGGTAGATTCTGGTTTAAAATATGGAAAATATGGGGAAGTCTTAATTATTGAAAATAAAGGATTTTTTCGAAGAACACGATTTTTTCGTGGAACTCTTAGCGGGGAATTAATTGAATTAGTCTCCGGAAGAGAGTAAAACAACAGAGTAAAATGACGCTCAAAATGAAACGCCTCTGGCTCAATCGCCTCCTTACGGGGGCTATTTTGTAGTCCTTATGTCATACAGATTCAAATATGGAAAATAATAGAAAAATAAAATATTTAGTTCAAGGGGTGCAAACCAGTGATGGTGCAGGTGTCAATTTAAATCGAATTATCGGTAGTCCTGAATTGAACATGCTTGATCCTTTTTTACTTTTAGATGAGTTTGGGAGTGATAATCCTAATGATTATATAGCAGGATTCCCGCCTCATCCTCATCGCGGGTTTGAAACGGTGACCTATATGATAAATGGAAAATTTACTCATAAAGATACTGCCGGTAATGAAGGACACTTAAGTGATGGGGGTGTACAATGGATGACAGCTGGCAAAGGCGTTATTCATAGTGAGATGCCTGAGCAGACTGAAGGGTTAGTACGAGGTTTTCAACTTTGGTTAAATCTACCAAAAGAGAAAAAAATGATTGAACCCGCATATCATGATATTCAAGCAGACGAAATCCCCATTGTGCATTTACAGGATGGTCAAGTAAAGATAATCTCTGGGGAATATAATTCTACAGTGGGCCCTGGTAAACCACATACTGGAGTACTATATCTTGATGTACATC
This sequence comes from Fidelibacterota bacterium TCS55, assembly GCA_001577025.1. Lineage (GTDB taxonomy): Bacteria > Fidelibacterota > Marinisomatia > Marinisomatales > TCS55 > TCS55. Next base: position 23,687 of record LSCF01000011.1, read on the forward strand.
TAGATAAAAAGAGTAATATTTCTATTCCAGTTGAGAATGGCTGGAATGCCTTTATCTATGTATATGAAGGTGAGATTAGTGCTAACATAGATGTTATGAAAGGGACCTTAGCGGTTCTTGAGGCAGATGGGTCATTTGAATGTGAATCTACGAATGATAACACAAAATTTATTTTAGTTGCGGGTGATCCAATTAGAGAACCTGTAGCAAGAGGAGGACCTTTTGTGATGAATACAAAAGGAGAAGTCTTGCAGGCTTTTGATGATTATCAATCTGGAAAATTCGGTTAATCACCAATATAAAGCCCCCTATCCGTTCCATATAAGCCACAAAAGCCGATTATTTGTGTGTGATTATGGGTAGACTTGTTAATTAAGGAGAATAAAAAAGGCGGTAATTAGCCATCGATTTAAGCAAGTGCCCCACATTCGTGGGGTTTTTTGTTTGCGGGACAATTTCTGTGTAATTTTCTCTATGAAACGCCTCTCTTGGTAAAAAAGGAATTCAGAATGAAACAATTATTAAAGCGCCACACTTTCCTAATATTTGTGTTTACTATTAGTTGTTATAATAATCCTACTCCGCCATCGGAAATTACCGGTGCACAGATTTCCGGCCTACAGTATGAACGATTTGATTGCGAAACACTGAATGATGAAATCATTTTTTTAGAAAACCGTGAAAAAGAATTAATCATTGCTCAAGAAAATAGAATAAAGGAAAGTGATTCTCAGCAATGGTGGACGGAGGGAAGCGGTAAAGGTGACGGCATAGAGGCATCAGAATTACACCGGATCAAAGGTGAAATAGTAGCTGTGCGCAGAGTATTGCAGAAAAAAGAATGCAATGGGAGTAAATGAAACGCCTCTGGATTAAATAAAGGAGAATCATTATGATCAAATCAAAAAACCTTCTTTTAATATGTTTTTTATCCATTGCTATTGCAAATAACCCCTTAAGAGTAGATCATAAGCGGCTAAATGATAATTTTATTAAACTTTCAAAAATAAACAGTGCTGAATTTGGTAGCTTAAGTAGAGTTGCCTATACTGATGCTGACATAGATGGACGTAAATATGTAATGCAATTAATGAGAGCTGCTGGAATGGATGTTTATATAGATGAAGGTGGAAACATTATAGGTCGATTGAAAGGTCAGGATAATGACCTTCCACCAATTGCTATAGGTTCTCATATTGATTCTGTCCCGGAAGGTGGGAGCTATGATGGGAATGTTGGATCTTTAGCAGCGATCGAAGTGGCTCATACAATTTCGGAAAATAACCTTGCATTAAATCACCCATTGATTGTTGTGATCTTTCAAAATGAAGAGGGTGGACTCTTTGGTAGTAAGGTCATGACAACGGGTTTAACTGATCAAGAACTTGGGCTCATGTCATCTAGCGGATATACCATAAAAGAAGGAATTAAAAGGATCGGCGGGAATCTTAAAAAACTTGAAGATGCGAAGTTAAAAAAGAATGAATGGGCAGCTTATGTTGAATTACACATTGAACAAGGTGCTTTTCTTTATGATGAGAATTTAGAAATTGGAATAGTAGAAGGTATTGTTGGTATCAAGCAATGGGAAGTTATTGTAGATGGTTTTGCAAATCATGCCGGTACAACACCAATGGATAAGCGTAATGATGCATTATATGCTGCGTCATTATATGTTCAGTCAGTTCATGAAATAGGTAAAAAGACACCTGGAAATCAAGTTGCAACAGTTGGGATGATTAAACCATTCCCAGGTGCACCAAATGTTATTCCAGGGAAAGTAAGTGCAAGTCTTGAGATCAGAGATCTAAACGAAAAAAAAATTGATTCTATCTATAAGAAGATTAAACGTTCAACAGAGAAAATTGCTAAAAGAACAGGCACAACATTTCAATTTCAACAAACAGTAAATATTGTTCCTGAGCCTACGAATGACGTAATTATTAAAGCTATATCTGAAGCGTCAAATGATCTCAAATTAAAAAGTAAATTTATGCCAAGTGGTGCTGGGCATGATGCTCAGGAAATTGCCCAGATATGTCCAATAGGGATGATATTCATTCCTAGTAAGAACGGCATAAGTCACTCTCCAAAAGAATACTCGACAGCAAATGATATTTCAAACGGAGCAAACGTTCTTCTTCATACTGTTTTAAAAATAGATGATCGCCCCTGATTAAATAGAGGAGAATTAAATGAAAAAATTATGGGATAAAATTCCATCAAAGTATCAAGGAAGATTAGTAGGCATATTTCTTTTATTATTGGTTATTTGGAGTATGTGGAGTGTTTGGGATAATTAAGTGAAAATCCTTTGGGTCTTTGACCGTTCAGTCCCTTGTATGGTATATATAAGTGTGAATAAATTCAGGCATTGAGAATTCAATATTAATTATCACAGCATGGGGGAATTATGAAACATAAACGAAATCTCATCATCACAGGATTAACGATCATTGGGTTAACCGCAACCTTATTTGCCATCAATACGAATCTGGATACAGATAAGAAAGCATGTAAACATGCATCAGGCGAAGTTTGCGATAAAGATTCAATGAAAAATGGGAATTGCAAACACGATAAAAAACATGACGGAAAATCCTGTGATATGCACGAGGAAAAAATGGCATCGAGTGAAACATGTGCCATGAATGGCGAAAAAAAAGCATGCTGTAAAAAGAAAGAAAAGAAAGCTTAGCTTAAGATTTAGAGCAGATCTTTTTGAAAAGTCCCGTCATTAGATGGGACTTTTTTTGTGTACTTAGGTCAGGCTCACAACCCGATTGGAGCGTTAATCGGGGTTTATTGTTTATAGGATGATGTTGCTAGTTTTTTTAACATTTTTGGACCTTTGTTGAATCAGTTCCAAATGTTAATTATATTAAAATAAATACCGATATTGTAGACCTATACTTCTACCAGATTCAGGCATAATTAATTTGATTTTAGACAAATGGTTATAATAAGTCTCGTCCAAAACATTATTGATCTGAAAGATCAGACGGTGGGAGCTGTTTAAGGCATTAAATGAGTAACTGCCGAAAATATCAACCAGAAAATATCCCGGTGTTAAAGTCTCAAATTCCGAGATTCTGCTTTGCCTGAAACCTCTTGTCATTCGCAGAGTGCCCGTTAGATTCTTATCGGATTTGGTTGACAACAAAATTTTCAATTTATCTGCAGGCATATAGGGCAGATGGTTTTTATTCGATGTATCCTTCCCTCTTACCAGTGAAAGATCAGCGGAAATATCGAGTCGTTTACCATAATATTTGAGCTGGACCTCTCCTCCACTAATTTGAGTTTTCAGGCCCATCATCTGATATTTGTACAGCCAACCGCTTGACCCGCTGCCCCATTCAATAAAATCAGCACCGGCACAGGGATGGGGCTTGCCCGGAACAAATGGTTCTGCACATTTTCCCATTTGAGTATATTGGTGGAAATTAGGACTGTTGTTCACAAAGCCATTCATCATGAAAGAGAATTGATCTCCACTATATTGGAGGGATGTTTCAATACCTATTGTTTTTTCAAGTTTCAAATTGGGATTACCAATCTCATAACTGTAGCTCCCGAGATGGGGGCCATCTGAAAACAGGTCTTCAATCCCCGGTGTTCTTCCAACACTCATTAGGGTTGTTGAAAATTGCCATTTTTCCCAGGATTTGATGAGTGCACCAGATAATGAAAGAAAGGCATATGTCTTTCTATTCACATCATTACTGTCAATATTTGAAAAATCAGGCCTTGTCACCGGGTTGACAATTGAATATTCTCCACGAAACGCCCCCTGTCCTATTAAGCCAAATACTTTTCTTTCTTGAAACCCGAAAAAAGAAAAATTGGATTCGGTTGTATTAGGAGTCCAATAAAAGCCCCCTGCTTTGAAACGGCGGTATTGGATCGATCCCCCCAACTCTCTTTTTAAACCTGTCATTTTCGTTTGGATTAAGAAAATATCCTGGCCGAGTATCACGGAAGGGTATGCCTGATTCAACTCGAACTCAGAGTGAGAATAGTGAATAAATTTTTGATCCAGATCAAATGTCTCAAAACCGATGAGATCAATATGCTGATGATAATTTAATTTTTGAGTGGTCTTTTCCATCTCCATATCTACGCCGCTGATGTGCCCCTCAGCACTTCCTGGAATTCCGTAGTCCATAGTAATATGTTCAATGGATATGGTTCCTCTTTTATGACCCTTAAACCGGGTTAATCCGATAAATCCTTCGGTTGTATTCAATGATGTATTCTTTAAGGTCCCATCAGGTGTTTGCTGGTCTCCAGCTTTTCTATGACTTAAGGAAAATCGCAGATTATTGTTTTGGATAGGCGTCAGAACAGAGAAATTATTGAAAAAGCCCTGATTGCCTGTTTCATATCCCGATGTTAAATATGTATGCATGTGATCGAATTCAACCACGGGAATCTTATTTTTTTGAATATCAATCACGCCGCTGATACTATTGGAGCCAAAGAGAAGGGTGCGAGGCCCTCGGACAATTTCTATTTGCTCTACGCCTCCCAAATCCATACTTAGGGCATGATCAACGGATGTCTGAGATAGATCACCAATTTCAGCACCATTTTCAGTGATCAGGAAACGATCCCCGGAATACCCTCTCAAAACAGGGCGGGTTGTCCCCTGTCCCATGGATTGGATCGTAACATTCATCTCATTTTCCAGTGTTTGGGCGATGGATCCTTTCATCTTTTCCTGTATTCCCTTTCCAGACAGAGAAAAGCTTGAGGGTAATTTTGAAGGATCCAGGTCGGGGTGGATTTCTACATTAATTTCTTCAAAATGGATGATTTCAGGCTCCAAGAAAATTTCGCCAACATCAAATTTCACTTTATTGATATTATAAACGAAAGATGTGTCACGGTAACCTACGTTTGAAATTTCAAGATTGACCCTTTCAAATGGAACATTATCAATTATAAAACGGCCATTATCATTGGTAGCAGAGCCCAACTCAAAATCACGGATAAAGACATTTACATTGGGCAAAGGTTGCCTAGTGGTTGCCGACAGAATTTTGCCGGTGAGCTGTGCGTTTTGCGCATGCAGATCAACTGTTTGCAGACTGCATGCGCAAACACAGATGAGTATGGTTCTATTTGACAACTATTGGTACATTATTAGTAGAGGTATAATCTGCATGTCCATCGTGCATCAATTCCAGTTTAAAGCTTGTAGAACCAGTGCTGACACCAATGACTTCGATGGCCATCTCTTCACCATGGTCATGATCATGATCATCTCCGTCGCCATGCTCTTCTTCAACTTCAACGATCGCAATGCTTTCACTATTACCAGAGACTACGATTTCACCTTCTTCTTCATGGCCGCCATCTTCTTCGTGTTCTATCTCTTTTCCATCGTCACCAAGAAAATGAACAGCCAGTTCCAGTGTATCATTCACGCTTAAAGTGATTGAACCGGTTTGAGCCCCTTTAAATTCCTTATAGATTTCTACCCCTGCACTATTTTCCAGGATAAATCCTTCAGCATCGGTATGTTCTTCATCGTGGTCATGATCATCATCTTCACAGCTGATGATAAACAGGGATGAGACTAAGGTCCCAGCTAATATTAAAAAACGCAAATTAAGGTTTTTTGGGAATAACATTATTTTAATCCTTTTGTAAGTGATTTTGTAAGATTAGTGGATTTTGTTTATCCACTTTTGGTATGTTGATTTTACAAAAGGATGGAGGGAGGAGCTCTGGAAGCATATGCTACGGCAAAATTATTGAAAATGACATTTGAATTGTATTTATGGAGGCATTCATTTTCATTCCCAATATGATTTGGCATATTGTTGAGCACAAAATCGAATCGTAGGTTCTTTAAACATACTTCACAATCCAATTTCCCTATAGCGTGCTCATTATGCTCGCAGTCAATTGAACACATGCTGTAATTATCGTCTTGCGACCAAATCGCAGATTCAAATATATGTAACTGGAGGTTCAACACTAGTGCAGCAAGCACCAATGAAATTATTCGTTTGCCGTGAATCATAGACGCGGATATTATGAATAATTTTGTAACAAAAAAAAATTATTGTTTGTTACCACCCTTTTGATTCGGGATACTATATATCTTTTATGAATAAGAAAATTTGTGTTACATTTAATCAACCAAAGCAAATGATAGGAGACAGACCATGATACAACTAATTATGAACACATTGTTTAGCTTTGTATTCTTTATTTCGGCCGGAACGATTCTGGATACGAAGTTTAAGTTTCACAAATTCGATAAAAAGAACTATCGTATTATTTTTAACCTAAAAAATAATGAGTCTGGACACTCCTTTTGTATTAAACATGCAGCCGTAGAAAATATTAAGAAAATAATTCGCTTCGAGGACGGTGTACAAAGAGATATTTACAAGGTATCAAAACCTGTTAAAGAAGGGGACAATTAAAGTTCCTTCTTCACTAAACCACTTATAAAGGAGCTTCTTTAGGGAGGCTCCTTTTTTTTATGTATTGGTACACTATTTATTTAAAATTTAAACCTGAATTCAAAGAGGATAATAACATGTTATGGCTAAAAAGAATGTTACTGGGAGGTTTTATAGTGAATGTAATCTACATTGCTTTTATGTTTCTGCTTCCAGATCTATCAATATTGGTGAATACATTAATATCTGGTTCATGTACGGGAGGGATTCTATTTTTCCTTATAAAAAAAGGACACATTTAACCCAATGAAACGATTTTTATTAATATCTGTTTTGTGCATGGCATCCACTTTTTGCCAGAATGGTGATAGCCAGTGGAATACTCAGGCCCTTCAAAGGTTGATGCATGAATGGGATGTAAAACTTGAAAAAATGGAACTGCACCTTCAGGCATCCATGCGCCGGAATGAAATTGATATGTGGATCATTATGTCTAGGGAATTCAATGTGGACCCTATGCTGCAAATGTTTGGAGACTACGGTATCTCCGGATGGTATGGGCACCGGAATGCCTACATTTTTTTTGATACAGGTAATAAATTGGAAAGAACATTGATTGGGACCCACCAAAGTGGGCGCATGAAGGATTTTTTCCCTACGATTATAAGCTACGGTCAAGAGGGGCTAAAGCCTCATCTTCAAAAGTTTATAAATAAAAGAAACCCTAAAAAAATTGCCATCAACCGTTCAAGGACAGTTTCAATGGCTGATGGTATAACAGTAGAAATGTTAAAATTTCTGGAAGATGCTATTGGTGAAAAATATGCATCGAGATTGACATCGGCACAACCTGTAATCTTTGATTATATCAATCATCGAACACCAGCAGAACTTGCAATTGAAAAAGAAGCCAGTCACCGTACTTGGTTTATTTTAAAGCGCGCATTCTCAAATGAAGTCGTTACGCCAAATAAGACACGCTTAATGGATATTTATGGGTTCATCCTACAGGAATGGCAGGATCAAAATCTGGAATTCAATTTTTCTCCCGGGATTACCATTTACAGAAGGGGCGTTAAAGGAGGTATTGATGATACAGAAAACCCTTTAGTCATTCCTGGAGATTTATTGCATGTTGATTTTGGGGTGCGATTAATGGGTTTAGTGACGGATCAACAACATGTGGCTTACGTTTTGCATCCCGATGAAACTGAACCACCTGATGGGCTACAAAAATTGTTTCAGCAATCCGTGATTGTTGGTGATCTTTTTGCAGAAGAATTGAAAGCAGGAAACATTGGGTACGAGATAAAAAAGACAATTGAATCAAGAGCTCAAAAAATGGGGATTCAGTCCTCAATATACGGTCATACTCAAGGTAATTGGGTCCACGGTGCTGGCGCACGAGTAGTGTTTGATTGGCCAGATCGATATGGTGATTTTGCCCGTGAGCCGGTTCGTCCAACAGAGTTTTGGTCCATCGAATACAGTGTGCAGGGCAAAGTTCCAGAGTGGGATAATCAAATGGTGCGCATCCCCCGAGAGGAAGATGCGGTTATCGAAGAAGACGGAAGTAAAGCAACCTTTATTATGGGTCCACAAAAAAAGCTCTGGCTTATTGAGTCAAAAAAATAAACTCTAATCATGCGCTATAAATTATTAGGTAAGACTGGTGTAGAAGTCTCTGAACTATGTTTGGGCACAATGGCTTTCGGCGGTGATGCTGACAAAAAAGAATCCGCAAAAATGTTCAAACTTTGTCGGGATGCGGGTATAAACATTTTTGATTGTGCAAATGTATATGAAAAGGGCCGTTCGGAAACTATACTGGGTGAATTAATTGCCGATAGCCGAGATGAGCTAATCATAACAAGTAAAGTATATTTTCCTATGGGTGAAGATATTAATGCTAGAGGTGGGTCCAGAAAACATATAATGGCTGCTTTAAACAATAGTCTCAAGCGCCTCAATACAGATTTTATTGATATTTATTTTCTCCATCGTTTTGATGATTATACTCCATTAGAGGAAACATTAAGAGCTTTAGAAGATTTAGTTGCAAGTGGGAAAATATTATATCTTGGTGCTAGCAATTACGCTGCTTGGCAAGTGGCCAAAGGGCTGGGCATTTCAAACAAAAATGGCTGGAATAGATTTGAGTGTATTCAACCTATGTATAATCTTGTAAAAAGGCAGGCGGAGGTTGAGATTTTACCTATGGCCATGTCTGAAAAAATAAGTGTATTCAGCTATTCTCCATTGGGAGGCGGGTTATTAACTGGCAAATATGCTGGAGGTAAACGTCCAGAGAATAGTCGATTGGTTAAAAATAAAATGTATGCAGAAAGATATAGAAACCCTTCACTATTTCATACTGCTGAAGCACTTCAAAAATTGGCAAAAGAAGAAGGCTTATCACCGATAAGTTTGGCATTAGCTTGGGTAAAAAGTCATCCTGCGATAACGGCACCTATAATTGGTGGTAGAAATGCTGAGCAGTTAAAGCCTTCTTTGGATTCAGTGAAAATTGAAATGACAGATGAATTACGGAACCGCATTTCAGAATTATCACCTGAGCCGCCTCCTGCTATGGACTGGAATAAAAAAAATACTGAATTTAATTACGGCCAGCGATAAGGTCCGGCCATTTCGAAAGAAATTTAAATGAAAAAAATAATTTTATACTGTTGGATAACCTTGATCTATAGCCAAACACCCACTGAGGTATACCTCTTTGAACTCAGTAAAGTGAATGGTCATTATTCCCTTACTAATCCAATCAATATTTCAAATAACCCTGGTTATGACAACCAGCCATCATTTATGAAAAACGGGCGGCAAGTATTGTTTGCCTCTACACGGAATCAACAGACTGATATAGTTAGCTATAATATCCGAACAAAGAAAAAAAAGTGGCTGACCAATACAGAGGGTGGCGAATACTCGCCACTACAAATTAGGTCCAGTAATACCTTTTCGGCAATTCGCCTCGACCCTGATGGTTATCAGCGGCTGTACTCGTACAGCATGTACTCCGGGGAGTCAACAGAACTGGTGAAAGATTTAAAAATTGGTTACCACGGATGGGTTGGTAGAGATGAGCTTGTTTCTTTTGTGTTAGGAGAGCCATTCACACTGCAGCATTCCAACATAAAAACGGGTGTAAACACAATTTTAGACGACACCATTGGCCGAACCATCTTAAAATTACCCAAGTCCAATCAGGTTGCATACATTAGCAAAAAGCAAACACCATGGACGGTGAATACCGTCGATCTGGAATCTGGAGAAATTGAAACCATGATTCACACACTAGACGGATCGGAAGACTTTGTGGTCACCCATTCCGGCGTCCTCATTATGGGGAAGGGGAGCGTCCTTTATAATTTCGATCCATACAACCATTCGGATTGGGTGCGAATCGCCGATCTTTCAAATTATGGGTTAAAGGGCATCACCCGGTTGGCGATCAGTCCAAAGGCAGATAAGATCGTTATTGTGGTGGAGGAAGAATAAAAATTAGTGGTATGAATGGTTCTACCCATAATCAATTAATCAATATAGTAAAATCGATGAATGAAATAAGTATACTCATTGATTTGGAGATAAATTGATGAAAAACATCTTTTCCCACTTCCGGATTGGTGTTCTAATGCTCATATTGACTGCAATTTCTTTTGCGGAAAAGAGTCCCTCTAACCCATCTCCTGAGCGTTTGCGGGTCATGGTTTGGAATGTCCTCCGTGGTGGTAATGACGTGAATCAAGGTGCAGAAAAAGCGCTGGCGGTCATCCGCAGTGAAAATCCGGATATTGTTCTATTGCAGGAGAGCTACGACATTAATGACGATCGGCCCCATCTGGGGGCGTGGCTTGCAGGTGAGCTGGGCTGGAATCAGTATCAGGGTGAGAGCACCCATTTATGCGTATTGACACCGCTGAAAATTGAAACTGAATTTTTCCATGATAAATGGCATGGGATCGGTGCACGCCTCAAAGATGCAAAACAGCGCGAATTTATTACATGGAGTATTTGGCTGGACTATCGTGCATTCATCGGTTACGAAATTCGAGATAACCCTACTTTGGATGATACCCAATTACTGGCCGCAGAAACAGAGC
>LSCF01000012.1 GCA_001577025.1 Fidelibacterota bacterium TCS55
CATGCCACTACTGTTCCTCTTAATCCCAATTCATCTGCTTTCTCTTTTAATGCATCAATAACGAATTGGATGTGTTCAGTCAGATCCACCCCCAACTCTTCTACGGATTGAAAAATATCTTCTCGCAACACAGAAGCAGCAAAGGACTTTTGTTTCAATTTCTTTTTCACGGATTTAGGCTTTACTTCAAAAATAGACTTAGATGGTCGAACATAAGTTACGGCAAAAATGAAGCCCGTCAACTCATCCACAGCAAAAAGGGCTTTGGCCATATCCGTATCTCTTGGCACACCCGTATAGGTGGCATGTCCCATGATGGCTTTGGTGATGGATTCGGGCCATTCTTTTTCTTTCAGGATTTCATTCCCACGATAAGGGTGATCTTCTAAAGATGGATATTTTTCATAATCAAAATCGTGCATGAGTCCTGTCAATCCCCACTCATCAGGGTCGCCATTGTATTTCTCTGCCATCTTCCGCATAGCCTGTTCCACCCCAAGGGCATGGCGCCTTAGACTGTCTGTTTTGGTATATTCATGAAGCAATTCGATTGCTTCTGATCTTGAAGGTATACCCATTTCTTAAATGCCCAGCAAATCCACAACCAACCGGATCACTTCGCCTGTGGCCGTCCCTTTATTTTGATAGGGTAAATCTTTGTCACCCCAAGCCGTTCCCGCAATATCAAAGTGACACCAGGGTATATCTTCACCTACAAATGATTTCAAGAATGCACCGCCGGCGATGGTCCCTGCCTGCATGGGAGCACCCACATTTTTTACATCTGCAATTCTTGATTTTACCTGATCGATGTATTCATCCCAGAGGGGGAATTCCCATACCTTTTCACCTGTAGTTTTGGATGAGGTTTTTATGGCTTTAACCAAGGCTTCATCTGTTCCCATAATACCTGTGGCCACATGTCCTAGAGCAACCACAACGGCACCGGTGAGTGTAGCAAAATCCAAAATATATTCCGGATCATAATGCTTGGTTGCATAGGATAAGGCATCGGCAAGGATGAGTCTTCCTTCTGCATCTGTGTTCAAGACTTCGATGGTTTTGCCATTGTATGCTGTGAGCACATCCCCTGGGCGATACGCCTTATCGCCACTCATATTTTCTGTAGATGGAATGATACCGATAATATTCATTTTGGGCTTCAACTCCGCCACTGCTTTCATGACGCCCAGGACTACACCGGAACCACACATATCATATTTCATTTCATCCATTTTGGCCGCGGGCTTGATGGAAATACCACCACTGTCAAAGGTGAGGCCTTTGCCTACCAATACTTTCGGCTTTTGCTTTTTGGGTCCACCCATATATTCCATAATGATAAATTTTGGAGGCACCTCCGTTCCCGATGCAACACCGGCCAAAGCACCCATACCCATTTTCGTAAATTTTTCCCGATCAAAAACCGTCACTTTCATACCACCGGCTTTACCAATCTCTTTCGCATTATCTGCTATATGAGTTGGGGTAGCCACGTTTCCGGGGCGGTTTTCAACATTTCGGGCTAAGCACACCCCATGGGCAATATGAGCACCCTTGGATACCGATGTTTTATGACCGCCTACAACTGTAGCACCCTTCATTTCAAAAGGATCTTCATCCGTGGTTTTAAATTCGTTGAATTGGTAACTGCCCAAAACCAACCCTTCTGCAGCGGCTTGGGAAAAATAATTTTCTTTACCATCAACAGGCATGATAAATGCTACAGAATCGACCTTATTGGCTATGCAGGCTTTCGAGACACCGCCACCGGCTCTGCGGAGTGTTTCTGCATTGAGTTCTCCCCGTTTACCCAGACCAAATACAAAAGCAATGGCGCCCTTCTTCCCCACCACTGTTTTGACTTCACCTACTTTCCCATTAATGAGTTTTGCCGCTAAGGCATTAGAAAGTCCTCGGCCCAATTCACGGTTCACGCCCTGCAATTGGCGGGAAAGTTTTAGGTCATCATAAATACCAACCGCAATGGCGTCAGATTTGACCTTTCGCCAATCGGCTGAACTATGTTTTACTGTTGAAAGATGTGCCATCTTTATCCTCGAATTTCGAATGAATTAAATATTATCTAAGAATAAAATTAGTGTGATTGTGACCATATTCAAATAATGGATATAAAAAGTTGTAAGAACTACGACCTAAGATTTAGATTGAATTGGAAATTTCGAAAATTAATAAAAATGTGGATGAAATATTATGAGCCATAGACCATTTCAATTTGGGCAAAGAATTTTAAACAATTTCACTTTAGTAATTGGATTGTTCTTCCTTCTGGCTATGAACAGAACTTATCTTTCTGCTCAAGAGCGCCTCCGACTAGATTGGCCTGAGTTAGCACGCACAATTGTTGAGCGTATGGCATTGGAGCAGGGAGAGACGGTTCTACTTCTAGCCCATCCAGATATGTTCGGTGATCTGATTCCGCATCTACGTTATGAGGTGATGAAAGCAGGTGCGGTTGATCTCGGCGTTGTAGACGTTCTCCCATCAGGCGAATGGGATTCCGATGTCATCCGTCGCGGAAAGGAACCTTCAAGAGAGGCGTACCGGAAAATGTTCAAAGACGTTGATGCGTCGGTTATGCTACCAGGAGCAACTCCCATGCATCCGGCCTATGCCGCAATGCAGGATATACTGAAATCTGGGCAGAGCCGGACAGTTCATTTTCACTGGCTTGAGAACGGAAGCGCTTATCCCCTCTCTGGACAGCCTATGCCCAACCCTAGGGACATTGATGCGCTGTACCAGCGGGCGGTACTGAATAGTGACTACGCCTCACTGAAACGAATTCAACACAGGTTTGAGCAGGCCATGCGAAACCGGGAAGTGCATGTGACAACACCTTTGGGAACAGATATTCGTTTTCGAATTGGTGACCGGCCGGTAAACAAGCAGGATGGCAACGCGTCAAGATTGCGCACGGATGTTGGCGTAGTTTTAATTGACAGGGAGATTGAATTGCCAGCTGGAGCTGTTCGGGTGGCCCCTCTGGAAAAGTCTGTCAATGGTACCATAGTCTTCCCACCGTCTCAATGGAACGGACGACCTGTCATCGGCCTTAAACTTAAGTTTGTTGAGGGAAAGGTAGTCAAAGTCAATGCAAATAGTGGACTAGAGTATGCCAAAGCAGAAATGGAACAAGCTGGTGATGTGGGACACAGGTTTAGGGAATTCGCATTAGGATTTAATCCTGAGTTGGCTGTACCGGATAAAAATCCTTGGATACCATACTACGGCTATGGTGCCGGTGTTGTTCGACTTTCTTTGGGTGATAATTCCGAACTTGGTGGTTCTGTAGTTGGTGAACGACCCTATGTCCGCTGGAACTTTTTCACTGATGCAACAGTGAAGGTGGGCAATCAAATATGGGTGAAAGATGGAAAGTTGATAAATTGAATTAGAAATAATAAAACACTTCAGATTGTATTTTTGTTAATTAATCGCTAGTACCAAATAAAAAGGAAAGCACTATGCACAACGTAAGACTTAACCCCATCCAATCAAAAGTCGAAGAAGCACATCAAAACCCCACAGCTGCCAGTTTGGATTTCAGTTTTGAAGGCACTTGGCATACAGAAAAAGATAATGTACAGTTTTCAGGAGATGTGGCCTTTCCCCAAGGTGAACTGACTTTATCAGCGGACTTTCCTCCATTTCTTGGTGGAGAAGGACGGGCCCCCTCTGCCCTCACCTATTGCTTCTTTGGTGCCCTCTCATGTTACGGATCTACCTTTGCCACCCAAGCAGCCATGGCCGGTGTCAAATTAGATGCCATGACCATTTCTTTGGATTTGGGTGTGGACTTCCGCGCCGCATTGGGTGTGGGAGATTTCCCTCCAATTTTTGGGTTTCAGAATATGGTCAAAGTCAAAAGCGATGCATCAGATGATGATATCCAAAAGGTGAAACAATTGACCGATGAACGATGCCCTGCCATCTGGGCCATGAATAACCCTGTGCCCCACACCACTGCTGCGGAGAAAATAAACTGATGGAAACCAATACCATCAATATCACTGAAAAATTCAAATTATTTTCGGATCATTGGTCCCCTAAAGTCATTGCCGAAATGAACGATTATCAATTCAAATTGGCCAAAGTAGAAGGTGAATTTGTCTGGCACGCCCACGAGGAATCCGATGAAACATGTATTATAATTGATGGCGAATTGACTATCGAATTTCGAGATAAATCAGTCCATCTTAAAAAAGGAGAAATGTGTGTAGTTCCTAAAGGGGTGGAGCATAAACCGGTGGCAAAATCAGAATGCCAAATAATGCTTATTGAACCCAAAGGGATAGTGAATACCGGGGATGCGGGTGTTGAAAAAACCGCCGAGAATGATGTATGGATATAATTTAAATGTGTAGGGAACACAGATCTGTGTTCCCTACGATAATTTATTAAACTGCACCCTCAACAAGATTATCCACCACAGACGGATCAGCCAATGTGGACGTGTCGCCCATATTATCCAAATCACCTTCAGCAATTTTTCTTAAAATTCGCCGCATAATTTTTCCGGAACGCGTTTTCGGCAGTGCCGGTGTAAATTGAATTTTATCGGGTTTGGCATGGGGACCGATTTCTTTCGTCACTGTGGCGCGAATATCCGCCTCTATGGATGCATCTACATCCACACCAGTCATGAGCGTGACAAAAGCATAAATACCCTGTCCTTTAATGTCATGAGGATAGCCAACGACTGCCGCTTCTGCCACCCCGTCTGCCTTACCGATGCCACCTTCCACTTCGGCCGTACCAATCCGATGGCCAGATACATTGAGTACATCATCGACACGGCCTGTAATCCAGTAGTACCCATCTTCATCGCGACGGGCGCCGTCACCGGTAAAATAGTATCCCGGAAATTGTGAAAAGTACGTTTCAATAAATCGATCGTGATCGCCATAGATGGAGCGCATTTGTCCCGGCCAGGATGCCTTAATAGCCAGTAATCCGGATACATCGTTCCCTTCTATTTCTTCTCCAGATTCTGTGAGCAATACAGGCTCAACCCCAAAAAATGGAAACGTAGCCGAACCCGGTTTCGTGGCCGTTGCCCCGGGGAATGGAGACATCATGATACCGCCCGTTTCTGTCTGCCACCATGTATCAATGATGGGGCAATTCTCTTTACCTACCACTGAATGATACCACATCCATTCCGGTTCTTTGATGGGTTCACCCACTGTGCCCAAAAGTCGCACTGAAGATAGGTCATGGGAATTCACCCAATCATTTCCTTCTTTCATGAGGGCTCTCAATGCGGTAGGTGCAGTATAAAAAATATTCACCTTATGTTTATCCACCACGTCCCAAAACCGACCGAAATCCGGATAGTTGGGTACCCCCTCAAACATGACGGATGTGGCACAATTGGATAAGGGTCCGTACACAATGTAAGAGTGGCCAGTAATCCAGCCAATATCAGCCGTACACCAGTAAATATCGTCTGGTTTGTAATCAAATAGTTTTTCAAATGTATAATTGGTATATACCATGTATCCGCCCGTGGTATGGAGCACACCCTTTGGCTTCCCTGTTGATCCGGATGTATAAAGGATAAACAACGGATCTTCCGCATCCATTTCTTCCGGACTACATTCCGCTTCCGCATTCATCATCTCATCCTGCCACCACACATCCCGACCATCCACCATATCCACCGGTTCACCGGTTCTCTTTACCACCACCACATGTTTAATGGAGGGAGTCTCAGCCACCGCTTTATCTGCATTGGCTTTCATGGGGATATTCTGTTTCGTTCCGCGGACGCCCGTATCCTGGGTAATCAATATTTTACATTCGGAATCATTGATACGATCTCTCAGGGAGTCAGGACTGAATGCACCAAATACAATGGAATGAACAGCACCGATTCGAGCACAGGCCAGCATAGCCACGGGCAATTGAGGCACCATCTGCATATACATACAAACACGATCCCCTTTTTCAACGCCCAAGCCCTTCAGCACATTGGCAAACTTTTGGACTTTTTTCAACAATTCAGCATAGGAGAAATGGCGATCTTCTTCCGGGTTATTCCCTTCCCATATTAAGGCGGTTCGATCTCCATTACCCGCTTCTACATGGCGGTCGAGACAATTATAACTCACATTCAGTTTGCCGCCCTCGAACCATTTTATATCCGCATTTACATAATCAAAATTGCCGACGGCATCCCATTTTTTATACCATGAAATGCGGTCTGCTTTCTCAGCCCAAAATGCGTTTCGATCTGCAATGGAACGATCATACTCCTCACGGTATTGATTTATATCTTTCACATGGGCATTGGCTGAAAATGAGGCAGATGGTTGAAATGTGTTAATAGGCATGATTTATTTCCTTTGTAATCCGTGGATAAGAATTGGTATATGTTAATTGTATTAGAAAAATATTTTCCAAATTATAGTGTAATAAATCCGGCTCATGGAAATATGAGTTGATATTTTGTTTGAAATCCAATTGAATTCCCCCGAATTTTAATTGAGATAGACGATTGTAAAGTAAGTAGAGGATTATTTTGCTGTCAATATTAATATCTTTAATTACACTTAATTTTTTAGAGCAATATGTTTTCGCAAAACCCATCCGAATACATTTTGATATGCATTTTGAGATTCAATATAAATTCGGACTCGCCCAAACAATCGATCGCCCGCCACTTTAGAAATAGCTACCTGTTCTTTTTCAATGAGGACAAACTGCACCTCTGCACCATTTTCGGGTCCCATACGAAAAGGAGCCAAATTTTCCTGAACGGTATAAACTGCTTCTCCAGAATCGGGCTCTAAGGCAGAAATATACACAACCTTTTCTGAAAGGCCTTCGGGGACAGTAATCCATCCTTTCCATGGCGGATAGTACCCCTCTGTATCAATAGAGAACAATACCGGTTCATCAAATTGTCGTTTGGTGGTAATGCGCACCCTTTTATACCCGGATGTATCCAATTGAGTGGATGTTAACACTTCCCCTCCTTGAGAAACGCGAATATCACTATTAGGGATGGGATCACCCGTTTTTTCATCCATCACATACAGTTGGATAATATCCATGGGTACGTGCACGTCAAATGGCGTCAAATGGATGTCGCCCTCAGCCGCATCAAACATACGATATTGGTGGAGATAGTTATCACCCATAGGCTCAAGCTTCGCCATATTCCCCAAAGAATCCGAATTAAGAATATCGGCCGGCAATATGATTTGGATAGGTTCTCCCGGAAAAAATATTTTTTGAATCTGCATTTCTGCAGGTCGATTCCGTGGATATATACTCAAACGATATGCTGTTGGTGACACATCAATGGGGTTCACAGTTGCATTAATTGTCACTATTTTGGATTCGTTTGGTTTTCTTACACGAATCTTTTGATCAAAAATAGTGGAATCTTCCTGCCCCCATCCTACAGCCAAGATTAGACCATAAAAAATAAATCGGCGAATGTTAGCAGGATTGCCCATGAGGCGTTTTATGGTACTGTCCGCTATTATCTTTCTTTACGGACACCATCACAATCGTTGCCACACAGGCCAATCGTGGTTCACTGTTTCTACCTTCGGCGTGGGCTTCCACTTGGATCTTAAATGAGGTGGTGCCAGCGGCAACAATCGTCGCCGTGAAATTCACCCAGTCTCCGAGATAAACCGGTTCTTTAAATTCCACTTGGTCGATGGTCCGCGTTACGGCCCCATCCACATTGGCACTCTTTAGAAATCGATAGGCTACTTTGGCTGCTGCCAAATCCACCCATGCAATCATCTGGCCACCAAAAAGCGTGCCCACCACATTAATGTGATCCGGCATCACAAATTGAGAATATTTAGCTGAAAGGCTCGACATAATAGAAATTCCTTTATTGAAAACTATGCATAGGGTGGTATAAAGAAAAAGCCCCGCAAATACACCCTCGAGAAAATTCTTTTTCCCTGAAGAGCACGCCACACCTGCGGGGCTTCATGGAAAAAGTTTATCTGTAAGGAGATATGATTTTCAAGGATTTTTTTCAATTCTTCGATAAATAGGCTTTGGCCATCCGTTCTCCCTCGTCAAGATCCACCTTTGATAAGCAATATGCACCGGCGGCAAATAATAAAATGAGGGATAAAATCCCGATTCTTGGATTTTCGGTTACCAATCCTACATAACCCATCAATGGAGGCCCGATAATGGCAGCAAACTTTCCTAACATATTATAGAATCCGTAGAATTCGGCCGCTTTCTCCTTGGGGATAATACGTGCATACATGGATCGACTCAGAGCCTGAATCCCCCCTTGAAAACAGGCAATTCCAATTGCCAATGTATAAAAGTGCCATTCTTTTGACATGAGGGCACCAAATATTGTAATGATCGTATAACCGAATATTGCCGTATAGATGGCTTTTTTAATCCCAATTTTTGATGAAAAATAATTGTAGGCCAAGGTGGCAGGGAAAGCAACGAACTGCACAAGAAGTAATGCCACAATCAATGAACTGGCTGAAAAACCAATACTGGTACCATATTTGACGGCCATCCTGATAATGGTATCTACCCCATCAATATATAGCCAATAGGCCAGGAGAAACATACCCACCACCTTGAGATGTCTAATATCCTGAACCGTTTGGGAGAGCTGTTTCCATCCATTTCCAATGGCAGTGATGATGCCTACAGATGCATGAATTTTTGGCTCTTTCACAAAAAGAAGAATAGGCATTGAAAAGACGGCCCACCAAATTGCCACAGATAAAAAAGAAAGCCGAATCGCAGTTGCCTCATCAGGGATACCAAACCATTCAGGTTGTTGATACATGAGGACATTTACCAAAAACAATAAACCGCCGCCAATGTAGCCCAATGCAAATCCCAATGAGGAGGTATAATCCATTTTTGCTTTTGAGGCCACACCGGGCAATAATGAATCATAAAAAATATTGCCGCCTAAGAATCCGACAGAAGCCACCACATAAAATACCACCGCCATTTGCCATTGGCCTTGGCCGACCATCCATAATGCACCTGTACCAATTATGCCTAAAAATGCAAATAGGGTTAAAAATTTCTTTTTGGCCGTCCCCCGATCAGCGATAGCACCTAAAAATGGTGCAAGTGCAGCCACAATAATGGATGCAATTGAATTGGCCAAACCCAAATACCACGTACTCAATGAAACCGATTCAGTAGTGGACCAATATTGCTCAAAAAATACAGGGAAGAATCCCGCCATCACAGTGGTGGAAAATGCACTATTGGCCCAGTCATACAATGACCAGGAAAGAATGGATTTTTTTGAATCAATCATTTGTCTGCCTGTCGATTCATTTAATTTAATGGATTACCATGCCTGTAAGTAAGTACTAATCCGAACCCACGTGGATGTGGTGCCATAGGTATGATAGGTCAAGTATGGTACAAACCAACGGATACCCACCTCCAATTCAAATGGGAGCGGACCTATTTGTTTGAATGGATCCACGTTAAGCAAATTGACCTTAATGTATTGGGAAACTGCTGTCCGTTTGGTGTCATAATTTTTTCGTGATACCATCCATTCGTCCCAAGGGTCAGAACGAGATGAATATTGATCACGTCCTGATAAAAGCCAATTCACCCCAGTGGAAACAAATAAGCGCTGTGGAATGGCTTCTATCTGGCCCTGTATTGTGCCTGCAATTTCGAAACCCTGTTCATGAAGAACGTCCTTGCCGATAGTTGCAGAAATGGAATCGATATGGGTGTCTGTATGCCAAAGAAATGAATAGGATGGATTAATAATCTCCCGGCTATAGGTGGCCCCGCTGACAGACCAATTGATATTGATGAGCCGTCCCCACACTTTCCGGTACAGTTCTCCAAACACGCGGCCGCGCCATCGAGTAAGGCCATTACCAATAGGCAGTAGTTTAAATTGATCCGGAACGCCATTCGAATCTACTTCCTTCGGATAATATTTTTCTAACCGTTCACCAAATGGGAGTGTGGCATCTATACCACCATAGAGTGAATATTTTTGTTTGCCACCACGCCATGCCGGATTGCCAATAAATAATACATTCATTCCAATGGTCACGTCACCTAGCCCTGAATTGGATTTATTTTTTTGAAAAAAAAAAGCCATAACACTATCTAAGGCGGCCTGGTTCCCATTTCCCGTAATCGACCAAGTATGGGTTTGCTCGAACTTATTGACATGAGGAATATTGAAAGATAATGTGGCGCGGTCCGTTAATCCATATTCAATATGAAATGATTGAGTGGTCAAACTCCGCTTCCAATATTGATTGATTGTATAATTTAACCCATCATAGAAATATTCATAATCAGTCCATCCATCTTTCCCGTCATGGCCTTTCCATTTGCCCGTGGCCATCTCCTGCTGAAGGCTAATCCGCCACACATTTTGGGGAATGGTAAAGTGGGTTTGGGAGAATGAATAAGTGAGAAGAAAAAAATATAAAGGAATAAGTTTATGGGACATCGTCTATTGGTAGAGGAGGAACTGCTGACGGAACTCATTGAATTTCAGTACATCCTTAAGCCAAAGGGGCGGCAAATAATTGGCAGGCTTGCCCTGAGCAGCAAATATTCGTAATTGACTATGGCCATATAACATATCAATTCGGTTCAATCCATCCCACTGGAATTGGCGTGGGTAAAGTTGATAAGCCAGCACCATGATGGCCGTAGCCGTGGCCAGTGGATCATACCGATTTGCATCGGTGATATAAATATCCACACCACTGCACACTTTATTCACGTGCATGGGCACCATCCTATCTTCTGGCCTTTTTCTGGGAATATACTCAACGATTCGGAATTCCACTCCGGGGAGGTTTAATGCGGACAATTTTTCTACCAAATGGGATCCGGACAGCCAAGGCGCTCCCGCCCGCATATAGGGGCGGCTCGTTCCCCGACCATCATTGAGGTTCGTCCCTTCTAATAAACCAAAACCCACATAAGCTAAATTGGTCCGTAGCGATTTGATTTTCGGTTGTGGCTTCACCCATGGGTGTTCCGATTTATCTAGCCAGTATGCTCGCTTCCAATTGGCCATGGGAATCACAGTGAGGTTCACCCGTTTTAAGTTTTTGATCCATCCCATTTCATTGGCCATGATGGCCATTTCACCTATAGTCATCCCGTGACGGATGGGCACCAAATGGTACCCTTCAAATGATTGAAATTGTGGTCGGACTACTGGGCCATCCACCCGATCGCCTCTCAGAGGGTTGGGCCGGTCTAACAGAATGACAGGAGTATTCCATTCACTGGCCACTTCCATGATTTTTGTGGTGGTGGCCACATAGGTAGAATACCGAACGCCCGTGTCCTGAATATCAATTAAAATGAGATCCAAACCGCGCATGGCCCATTCCGGCGGCTTAACATTTCGACCAAATACCTCTACAATACGTGCATTATAAATGGGGTCAAACTTTTGATCTCCCTGAATTTTAAACCGTTCATTCTGTTGGGCGAATAATCCATATTGAGGCGTGAAAATAATCTCTACATCAATCTTTGGATGGGCCTTCAATAAATCTAAAAGATGCGTGCCTTGTCGGTTGACAGCCGTTTGATTGGTAAATACACCAATTGTTTTACCATAGAGCGGTTTGAAATCCATTTGTTCCAATACATCCAATCCATAGAAAATAGATGGATGGAAAGAAAGATCAGGAACGGGCATCACAATACTATGGTTAAATGATTGCCCAAAGACAATGGAAAGCCAAATTGTGGCTTTTACAAATAGGGTTTGGACTGGATTTCCTCGGATCATTTCCACAGAAAATCTACTACAGTTTCAGGGAATTAATCCTGATAGATTCGCTCAGTTCGGCCACCAATAGCCGTAGATAATACATATGGAGTAGAATCGATAGATTTGGCAATGGTCTCCATGGTGATTTCATCTTCTTCCCATTTGCCCATAAGCAATACATCCTCCCCTTCTATCGGTTCTGTATCGCCAAAATCTACCATGAATTGATCCATGCATATCCGACCAGCGATGGGGTAATTGATCCCGCCATAAGACACATATCCATCCACATACCATGGACGGGGTAACCCATCGGAAAATCCACATTGAATGACACCAATATTCGTATCCGATTTGGTATGATAAACACCCCCATAACTCACAGCAGTATTTTGAGGAACATGACGAACATTAACGATGGGTGCCGTGAATGTCATCACGGGTTGTATATTTAAATCCTGGGGCACTTCATCAGAAGGATAAGCACCATAAAGGAGCATGCCGACTCGAATTAGATTGTACTCACTTTGATCCATATTTAATACAGCGCCGCTATTCGAAAAATGGACATGATTAAACTTAATTCCTTTTTGGGCTGCCAACGCCAATATAGATTTAAACTTGGCTTCCTGAGCCAATGCATAGGTTAAGTCACCCTCATCTGCTGTGGCATAATGAGAATATATACCTTCACAAGGTAGATGAGGATGATCCACCAATTGATGTAGTACATGATCCATTGCATCCATATCGATGCCCAAGCGGGTCATGCCTGTTTCCACTTTTAAATGAAATTTGGGAGACTGACCAATCGATTTATAATATTGAACAAGGACATCCACATCATGCGAATTTGCCACATTTAGAGTGAGATTATTTTGGATCGCACTATTTAACTTTTCTGTATCCATGCGGCTAAACACCAAAATATCAGATGTGATACCTGCGTCCCGAAGTTCGATCCCCTCCTCCAATGTAAATACACCGAAAAATTGGCATCCATGGGATTCAAGAGCCTGTGCACAGCCAACAGCCCCATGACCATATCCATTGGCTTTTACCACAGCCATTATGGGTTTATGATTAACTCTGGTTTTTACCCGGTTATAATTTGCGATTAAGCGATCTAGATGGATGGTTGCTTTGGGTCCGCGCATAAATAATCAAGAATAGGTATCAGATAAATGAGATTTTAATTCATCAAAGTTTGAAAATATTTTTGTACTGCATGCCATGATCCAACCACTGAGATCCCCACTAGATAGCTGATTAATCAAATAAACCGGTTTACCGATTTCATATGCCAGGGTCACTTCTGCATGGGTACCTGCTCCCCTCAATACAAAATCATCCCAAAGACAGATAATATAATCCACACCATTTCGCACCGTATCAATATCCCTATCTACACAAACTCGAATGAAATCTGCATAGCGTGTAGGGTCAGATACTTTCCACTCACGATAATCTTCTGCCCCATATGATTTGATGAGGTTTTGGGATTCAATTACCGGATTGTAAACCGTATGACCAAAGGAATCATCCAGCCAATCGGTCATCATTTGACGCCATCCCGCACCTTCATCATGGGCATACTCCATGGCACCCGAAAGATAAGCTCTCATTGCTTTAACCGACGTTTTAACAGGGCGCCATTCATCCAAGTCCATATCAATGATGTGACTACGGGAATGGCCAATAAGTCACCTTGGATAGTGTTGCTAAAAAGAAGTTGTCTCAATTGGGTCAATACAATACTTAATGGATTATAAGACAGAATAGTGCCGATGATTTTGGGATAGAAATCAAACTCTACCAAAACACCGGTACCAAAAATGATAAACAAAAACATGAAAACCGAAATATAAAGGTATGTGGATATCCGATCAGTCAGCACCGAAAAGGTAATCATGAGATTTCCCAATAAGAATGTATATAAAAATGCAAAAATCGGTATAATGATATAGGCTGACCATGGTAATGAGGATGAAAGCAATAAAGTCAGTATTCCCATGGCGAAGATCACATATATCAATGATTCAATAATAGATGTGGTCAAAAAACCCACCACCAAATGAAACTTGCTATAGGGGGCCATGGTAATGGGGATAAATGATTTTTTATGAATCCGAAGGTCAAATAAATCCCGATAAATCATGGCGAATGTGGACGAAACTGCAATCAATAAGATTATGCCCGGAAAAACCCATACATCATAGGGGATATTTGATAAGGAATGCACCAGTATATTTTTCATCACCATGGTAATGGAAACATGGAGCATGAGGGGTAAAATAATCATGAAGGCCAACGTTGTGATGAACCGATGGCGAATCAGCCAGAATCGTCTTAACAATAATGCTTTAATCAATGGATACCATCCTTCGCATATTTTGCATCCATGAGATCTTGAAGCCCTAATTTTTGAACACTAATATCCTTCATTACGGCGGCAGAAGCCGCATTCAATACATCGAAAAAGACATTCCGTTCCTGACCATAAAAGTGGATACTGTTTCCGATTCGAGATGGGTTTTTCACTTTAGGCAGTTTTGATAATATTTTAAATAAATCATCTGAAAGTGTTTCAAACTCAATCTGGAATTGATGGAATTCAAATGTACTGCCGAGCAATTTATCTAAGCTACCATCTAATACAATGCGTCCATCTTCTAAAACCAGAATGCGATCGTGGGCTTCTTCTACTTCCTGTAGGGATTGACTCACATATACAATGGTTTTTTGTCCACGTAATCGAAGTAATAAATCCCAAGTATGGCGGTACGATTCTGCATCCATAAAAGCAGTCGGGTCATCCATGACTAATATTTCCGGATCGTGGATGAGTGCCCTTAACAGCATGCCTTTTTTCACGATCCCCGGCGATAATTCACCAGCCATCCGTTTTAAATATGGAATAATGTGAAGTTCCCGGGCCAGTTGCACCATTCTCGTATTCACAGTTTCTGTATCCACGCCGTAAAGCTTTCCCATAAATTGGATATTTTGTTCAAGTGTCAGCCAGGGATCAAGGTCTACCTCATGAGGGACAAAGCTGATGGATCCCATGACCTCTAATCGTCTTTTTTGGGCGTCCAACCCATTGATAAATACTTGGCCATACTCTTGATATTCGATACCGGAAATCACTTTTAGCAGCATAGATTTCCCTGCTTCATTATCGCCGATGACTGCCACCAGAGATCCTCGCTCCACACCGAATGTTAAACTGGCAAGAATGGTTTTATCTCCCACCAATTTTCCGACTTTTTTGAGTGTAATACTGGCTTCCATTAATGGGCCTCATACCAAGATTCACCATAGCCGCAATCCACAACAATGGGTACCGATAAGGGTAATGCTTTTTCCATTTGGTCCACCACCAATGATTGGAGATGGGTTAATTCAGAGTTGGGGACTTCAAAAACCAATTCATCATGAACCTGACTAATCATATTTGATTCCATACCTTCCACTTCAATTTGAGATTGAATGGCAATCATGGCCAATTTTATCATTTCAGCATTGGTCCCTTGGATGGGCATATTGATGGCCATCCGCTTGGCCGCTTCTCGATGGAGATGATTGGTGCTGTCAATATCCCAAACAGGACGGCGTCGGCCCAACATGGTTTCAACATAATGAGATTCCCGCGCTTTTTCAATGGTGGATTCAATATAGTTTTTAATACCTGCATATCGTTCAAAATAAGCTTCAATAATGGACTTGGCTTCTTTTTGGGGAATTCCCAATTCCTGGCTCATTCTAAATGGGCCAGCACCATAGAGCAAACCAAAATTCACAATCTTGGCTGTCCGCCGCATTTCAGGAATCACATCTTCCATGGACACATTAAACACATCCGCTGCGGTTCGGGTATGTATATCCTCACCCTTATTAAAGGCGTCCACTAGAGCTGGATCTTTGCTCAAATGAGCCATAATCCGTAATTCAATTTGGGAATAGTCTGCAGAAAAAATCACCCATTCCTTTTTATTGGATCGAAATGCCTTTCGAATGGACCGGCCTTCATCTGTACGAATGGGGATATTTTGAAAATTGGGATCTCGTGATGAGAGCCTTCCTGTGGCAGCTACGGTTTGGCTGAATGTAGAATGAATTCGTTTTGTTTCAGGGTGTATCAACGCCGGCAGTGCGTCAATATATGTATTTTTTAATTTATTCAGCTTTCGATATTCCAATACCAACTCGGGAATGGGATGTTCATTTTTTAACCGATGGAGCACATCTTCAGCTGTAGATCGCTTTTTGATTTCAGGCAATCCCTTGATATCGAATAGAATATTGGCCAATTGCTGGGTGGAGTTCACATTGAATTCTGTACCTGCTTCTTTTTGGATATCCGCCACCAATGCATCTATCTTTTTTCCCAATGTTTCAGACATGGTGGCAAGCATTTTACCATCCACAAACATACCATTGAATTCCATTTCAAGGAGGACTGGCAAGAGAGGTAATTCGATATCATTGAAAAATGAATCAAGGCCTTCTTTCTTTAATTCTGCTGCAAAGATATGGGTTAATTGAAGGGCTATATCTGCGTCTTCTGCCGCATAGAAAGTGGCTTTTTCCAATTCCACTTCTGCCATGGAGATCTGACTTCTCCCCTTCCCAATCAAATCGGTGATGGGTACCATCCGGTATTCCAAATGCTCCATACTTAGGTTATCTAGTTTTAGACTTCTGGAATCTGGTTTCAGCAAATGGGCTGCCAATAACGTATCAAACTTTATCCCTTTCACATGAATGCCTGCCTTGCGAAGTATTAATGCATCAAATTTTACATTTTGGCCTGTTTTGGGAATGCTTCCATTTTCCATCATGGGCCGCAGCACATCCAAAACTTTACTCAAATGATCATCAAATAGATCCGATTCTTTCTCTTTATAATGGATGGGAATATAAACGCCACTGTCTTTTGTCGTTGAAAAAGACAGACCCACAATGTCGCATCGCATGGGCTCAACCGAAGTTGTCTCCAGATCAAATGAAAGCCACTCCCCAGTTTTCACCTTATCTACAAAAGATTGAATATCATTCAATTCAATTAATGCTTTATAATTTTTTTCGGGCCGTTTTTCATTAGTAGGAACTTCCCCATGAAATGCATTGAGCTGGGTTTGGAGTGCTTGGAATTCCAACTCCCTAAATAAGCCATCTAATGCATTCACATCAAATCCATCCGTGGCCATATTATCAAAATTTGTATCCAAATCCATATCGGTCTTAATGGTGACCAACTCTTGGCTAAGGATGGCCGCTTCCCTGCAATTTTGCAGTCCCTCACGTGCCCGCTTATTTTTCACCTTATCCGCATGATCCAGTGCATTAACCAAGGACCCATATTCGTTTAAAAGTTTTACAGCTGTTTTTTCGCCTACCCCCATGACGCCTGGGATATTGTCAGATGAGTCGCCCATTAGGCCGAATAGGTCAATTATTTTTTCTGGCGGTACACCCCATTTGTCTACAACACCTTCTCGATCAAATATTTTCAACTCTGCTTGTCGCCCAGAGGGGGAATAAAGATAAATGTGGTCATTCACCAATTGCATAAAATCTTTGTCGCCACTGACAATATAAATATCAAACCCTTCTGCTTCGCCTTGTTTGGCCAGGGTACCGATTATATCGTCCGCTTCAAACCCGGGGGATTCCATGGTGGGAATGCGCATAGCTTCCATTAGTTGCCAAAGATAGGGTAATTGCTCACGCATTTCATCAGGCATTTTTTCCCGCGTGGCTTTGTATTCAGGATAGCGGTCATGACGAAATGTCTTTTTGGACGAGTCGAATGCAGCCATGAGGTAATCCGGCTTTTCCTGTCTGAGTAATTTCAGTACTTGATTCGTAAAGCCAAAAAGAGCCGATGTATGCATGCCTTTACTATTAATCAGTGGATTCCTAATCATGGCAAAATGGGCACGATAAAGCATGGCATAGCCATCTATAAGGAATAGGCGTTTTCTTTGTGATTTCTGATCCGACATGAAGCATCAAAGTTAAGACGGTGAGTTGAATACCGCGAACTCTGAAATTCAATATTTCACCATTATCTTCAAAAGGGTTCAGTCTTTCATGCTTACGGATAAGCGTTTATATTCTGACAGGTTAGATTGGCTCAATTCATATAAAATCAAAACGAGTTTCATCATGAACATAATCAAATTTATCCGAACCCTTTCAATCCGAAAACCACGATGACCGACGAAGGGGCCACATTAGGCATACATCATATTACATGGAATGGAAAAAAGTATGCTCCCAGAATGTACCTCGCCAAATTAGAATCAAATCAATCCACACAAGTGGTGAAAATGGTGTTAATGAAATGACATTTAAAACAGATCGAACACGCGTAAAACGAATCCCCGAACGAGGGCATTACGATAAAGAAACGATTTATCCGATCATCGATGAAGCAATGATCTGCCATGTGGGCATTGTTTATGAAAATAACCCTGTGGTGATTCCCACCATTCATGCACGAGATGGAGATATATTATATATTCATGGTTCAGCCGCAAGTCGGATGTTAAAACTCATACCTATCCAAAACAATATTTGCGTAACCATCACCCTAATGGATGGGATTGTATTGGCCCGATCAGCGTTCCATCATTCTATGAATTATCGTTCCGTGGTTATTTTCGGCTCGGGGCATATCGTGGATGATCCGGATGAAAAATGGAACGCATTAAAAGTGGTAAGTGACCACTTAATTCCTGGCCGGTGGGAAGACGCGCGCGAACCCAATCAAAAAGAATTGGATGCCACAACTGTTATTTCCATCCCTTTAACAGAAGCGTCGGCCAAACTGCGTGAAGGTCCACCGGGAGATGATGAGGATGATTATAGGCTACCAATCTGGGCCGGGGTTTTACCCTTATCTATCCAAAAAGGCGATCTTATTCCCGATCCGGTACTTTCAGATCATATCGAAGTCCCTGATTATTTGAAGTGAAACTAAAGGTACTCACAGTTGGAAAGGTGAAAGACAAAAAGCCTACGCTAAATTTCTGATGATTACACCCGTCGAATTAGTCATAATGCAAAACTTGATCCTTTCTTTGTCCTCAATGACACTCAATCATAAAATGGCAAGAGTTTTTTCTGGAGCAGATTTAACGTGCTATTTCTATTATAAAAAACAGGAAATATCATAAGGTTTAGCATGGATAAGTTGAAAGGAATTTACATCCTTATATTACTGTTCATCATGGCGGTGGGTGGTAAATATGTGACCGGGAATAATCCGGAAGATAAGGCAACACGGATCATTCAAAAGTTTATGAATGAAAACCAAATGCCAGGACTTTCAATCGCTGTGGGCCAAAATGGAGAATTGGTCTGGCGAAATGGATTTGGCTTGGCTAATGTTGAACAACAAATTCCCGTCACCACAGATACCCGTTTTCGCATTGGCAGTGTTTCCAAGACTGTAACATCCGCTGCTGTTGGACGGCTTATCGATCAACATAAATTGAATTTAGATGCAACAGTACAAGCCTATGTCCCCTCTTTCCCGGAAAAACGGTGGCCCATCACCACCCGCCAATCTATGGGGCATTTGGCTGGCATCCGTCATTATCGTGGACAAGAGATGCTCAGCAATACATTTTATCCAAAGGTTTTGGATGGGCTTGATATTTTTAAAGATGATACCCTGCTTCATGAGCCGGGAAGCAAATATCACTACAGCAGTTATGGATGGAATCTGGTCAGTGCTGTAATCGAAGGTGCATCAGGTTTAGATTTCCTATCATATATGGAGGATTCTGTTTTTGCCTCCCTAGCATTAGAGACCATGATGGGTGAACATCGAGATTCCACCCTCTATCCCATTACTTCATTTTATAATATCAAAAACGGAAATCCTATATTGGCACCCGAAGTGGATAATAGTTATAAATGGGCCGGAGGCGGATTTGTGGGCACCCCAACAGACATGGTGAAATTTATCCAAAATATCTATGGAACATCATTTATCTCAGAATCAGCATTGGCTGAAATTCAGCGGCCGCTTCAATTGAACGATGGCAAATCAACGCAATATGGACTAGGGTGGCGCCACCAAAAAGATTTTTGGCGGAATAAAATTATCGGCCATTCTGGTGGTTCAACTGGGGGGCGTGCTATGCTGATTCACTATCCTGAAAATGATATAACCGTAGCGATTTTGGTCAATTCAGGGAGCGGAGGCAATCTAAATCGATTGGCCCAACGGATTGCATCAAGGTTTATGAAATAAGGACCACCGATTGGTGCCCCTAACAATGTTTTAAAATGTATATGAAATATTGATGAATGAATTTCGAGGAGCGCCGGGCCAGAAATAAGCATGGTATCCGTCCCATTCATATCCATAACCATAGGTCTCATAAAGCTTATTGAAGATATTGTTCACTTTGACCATTACTTCCAATCCATTCCACTGATACTGGGCGCCTAAATTCCATAATCCGTAAGGATCAATCATGCCTGCAGGATCAGTATTGGCTTTATCCACATACATATGACCTACGCGACGCCAATGTAGGAACAATAGTGTGTTTTTCATAGGGCGGTAATTCATTGATAAATTGAAAAGTGTGGAGGGAATATTGGGTAAACTTTTGCCATCAGAAAAATAATTCATAACCAATGCACCATTTGCAGATGCACTCCATTTTTTATTGAATGTAAATCCCGCTTCCCATTCAAACCCCATATGATCTGTAGAGTCTGCGGAATAATAATCATACTCCCCTTCTTGCTCTACATCAATATTTTTTAGCTGTTCATTTAGATATTTAATGTGATACCCATTGAATCGGGCTCGGCCTTTACCAAAAGTAAAATCAATTCCCCATTCCAAATCGGTGATAACCTCTGCCGCTGCCATTACAGGTTTGCTCCACATATCATCTGCTGCAATAATTTGGTTATCTGCCGGTTCTTTTTGTGCTTTCCCCCAATTGACAAATACGTGCATGGAGTCGCTGATTTCCCACAGCATACCCATACGAGGATTGAAAAAATTCCAATCGGCATTTAATTGATGCCCCGCTGCATGTCCAATTGTCTCTTGATCCAATGTCCATTTATGGCGTTGGTTTTGGAAATCGGCCATGAGCATAAAAGGCTGGCCTTCGGGCTGCCACACAAAATGTGCAAATGCAGTTATAGAATTCTTTTTGCCTACATATCGATAATATCGATGCCATTTATCTACAAAATGCGCGGATAAATTGGCATTTGAAAATTGGGATACTTCACCATAATGATCTCCAGTATAAAATCGAATTTCGCCCCCGACATCGGCTCTTAATTCATTATTATTCCATGTAATGGTTGGCACCACGCCAAAATAATTATTATCGATCCACTTCCGGCGGAGGAGATCTGTGGACATATTCTGTTCTTGCGAATCGGTGTATTCATTATTGATATCTAAATTATAAGAATAGAAATCTTGTCCCGATTTGGCCACTTCATAATAGCCTTTACCCAAGACTAGATAACTTACATTCCGGAAATAAAGATTATCTCGAATGCGACCCTTCGTATTGACTGAATAGATTTGTTGAAGAAAATCATCTGTGTACGCTTTGTGTCCGGCACGGCGTTTATTTCGATCATTGATATCCGTCATATAAATACCATCCCAAAGTAATTGGGTATTTTCGTAACCAATTAATGCACGGAATTGGTTGGTGAAACGCTGTCCCCGGTGCTCCAAGCCGAAAAACATCCCATTTTGTTTTGAAGTATGGTTTTCACGATATCCATCAGAATTGATCTGAGATGCCCGAATGGTCATACTCAAATCTTCTCCTAAATCTTTTCCAGAACGATATCGCACGCGCGTCTTATTCGTATTCCAATCCCCTGAACCGTATGATACACCAATCTCCCGTTGATCACTGGTAATCTGCGTATTTACATTGATCGATCCGCCAAAAGCGGAAGTTCCGTAAAGGCTATTTCCGATTCCCCGCTGAATTTGTACATCACTGGCATCGGCCAAAAGATCACCATGATCCACCCAATATACTTGGTGACTTTCATTGTCATTTAGGGGTACACCATCAATCATCACACCAATACGGCTTTGATCAAATCCCCGGATAGAGACATATGAATACCCCGTTCCGTTTCCGCTTTCACTGTATGCCCAGACGCCCGGCTCTGAACCAAGAATCATAGGTACATCCTGAGCTGTATTTCTGGTTTTTATTTCATCTGCGGTTAGGTTTGAAAAGGATACAGGTGTAATTCCTGCAACAGCACGTGTTGCGCTCACATTAACTTCATCACCCTGAAGTACTGTGGGTTGCATTAAAACCGTCATATTCGGTTTTGCATTAGTGGTAATGGTAGAATATCCAATAAAGGAAAATGTGATTTCAGATCCTTCATCCATATTCAATTGAAATGTGCCCGAAAGATCAGAGATTGTCCCTGTCTCTCCGGACGTGATGTTAACACCCGCTAAAGGTGTTTGTGATTCACCATCAACCAGAATTCCATTCACTTCAATAGTTTGGGCATGAATGATCGTGAAAAGAAATGAACTTAAAAGACGTATGTTTTTCATTGTTTAGTTTGCCTACGCTGGCATTATCCAGATCAGGTTCTTGGGTATATTCTCAGCCGTTTTGATCTGGTCCAAAACAGCACCCCTGAAACGGACTGAAATTAGGAATAATCATTAAAGTTTACCAACTTAAGCTTTTGCAACATCCTTGTAAAATTCACTCCAATCCCCCTACCTTCGCCATCAAAATAAACAAGGAAAATTATGTCCAAAAACCAATTACCAGAAATTACCGTTAAGGCGTTATTTCTCGGCGTTGTTCTTTCTATGATCCTAGCCGGTGCCAATGCCTACCTCGGTTTATTCGCTGGGATGACTGTCTCTGCATCGATACCGGCAGCTGTCATCTCAATGGGAGTTCTGTCCTTATTTAAGAAATCAAACATTTTAGAAAACAATATTGTCCAAACAGCTGCATCTGCAGGTGAGTCATTGGCTGCGGGAGTTATCTTTACGATTCCTGCTCTTGTGCTGTTGGGCTACTGGGAAACTTTTGATTATGTGGAAGTGGCCAAAATTGCTGCCATAGGTGGTGTCATTGGTGTATTGTTCACGGTTCCATTGCGTCGTGCATTGATTGTTACCGCAAAATTGAAATACCCTGAAGGGGTGGCCACTGCAGAAGTTCTCCGTGCGGGAGACGATGCAAAAAAAGGCGCAGCTGATGATGGCTCAGGCGGATTAAAAACCATCGGATTAACAGGATTAGCCGGCGGGGCGATGAAATTATTTCAGCAAGGATTTGGTGCATGGCATTCTGAAATGGCCGGCGCCACTACAATGGGCCGTTCTATATTTGGATTAGGGACTGACCTCTCCCCTGCTTTGATTTCTGTAGGTTATATTGTGGGCCGAAACATTGGCATTCTGGTTGTAGGTGGTGGATTAATCTCCTGGGCAATTGCCATTCCCATCTATTCAGCAATGGTAGGATTTGAGGGTGATCCTCTGGATGCGGCATGGAATATTTGGAATTCCAAAATTCGTTATCTTGGTGTGGGTGCCATGGTAGTTGGTGGTGTATGGTCTCTCATTAAATTATTTAAACCACTCATCGAAGGCGTAAAAGCCAGCCTGGATGCGGTGAAGAATCAATCTTCCGATAGAGATGTACCTTTAGAGGAACAAGATATGCCCATCAATTATGTGGCAATCGCCTTAGTGGCCTTACTTGTTCCCGTTTTCCTTCTTTACATGGATATTATTGGTTCTGTTGGTATTGCTGCCCTATTGGCTGTAGTCATGATGATCTTTGGTTTCCTTTTTTCTGCCGTAGCGGCTTATATGGCCGGTGTGGTAGGGTCATCCAATAATCCAATCTCTGGTGTGACTATCGCCACCATTCTATTCGCATCTCTCCTTCTCTTGGCCATTTTAGGCACAGGGTCAGGTGTTGGTGCTGCCAGTGCCATTATGGTGGGCGCTGTGGTTTGTTGTGCCGCTGCCATTGGCGGTGATAATCTCCAGGATTTAAAAGCCGGCCACATCGTGGGTGCAACGCCTTGGAAGCAGCAAGTCATGCAAGTGGTAGGTACAGTCTCTGCTGCAGTGGTTTTGGGCTTGGTCTTGGATATCCTTCACACAGCTTATACCATTGGATCTCCAACCCTCTCCGCACCCCAAGCTACATTGATGAAATCGGTAGCGGATGGTGTATTTACGGGCAATCTCCCATGGACATTTGTTTACATCGGTGGTGCCATTGCTATCGCCCTTATCCTCATTGATTTAAGGCAGGAAAGAATCGGTTCCGATTTTAGAGTACCCGTTTTGGCAGTAGCGGTTGGGATTTACCTCCCCATTACATTAACAGTACCGATTTTTATTGGTGGTATGATTAATCACTTGGGTAAAAAAGCAGGTGGATCAGAATCATCAGAAAAACGTGGATTACTCATGTCTTCCGGATTTATTACCGGCGAGGCCCTCATGGGCATCATGGTTGCCGTACCGATTTTCCTATCCGGACAAAAAGACTGGTGGCCACAATTTGGCGGCATGAATTGGGTCGGGCCACTTTTGTTTATCGGAATGATATACTGGCTCTATAAGTCCGTATCAAAAAAATAAAACAATGAAGATTTCAGACAGCCTGCTAAAAAAGCTACCCAAGGTAGAGCTCCATTGCCACTTGGATGGCTGTCTGCGAATCGAGACTATTTTGGATCTGGGGCAGCGTTACAATGTATCGCTGCCTGCATCCAACCCTGAGGATCTAATAAAATTATTATGTATTGGTAAAAAACGGGGCACCCTAGAAGAATATATTGCCCGTTTTGATATTACGCTCAGCGTCATGCAAACCCCGGAAGCTCTTACCAGAATTGCTTTTGAATTGATCGAGGACGTGGCAGCTGAGAATGTCCGTTATATTGAAGTGCGCTATGCACCGATTCTCCATACCCGTATGGGGATGACACTAGAGGAAGCAGTTGAAGCAGTCCGAGATGGTCTAATAAAAGGTGAAAAGGCTTTTGGCGTTAAATCCGGTATTATCATCTGCGGTATTCGACATATTTCACCAGAAGCTTCACTCAAACTTGCGGTCCTATGTGTCCGTTATAAAAATAAAGGTGTGGTGGGTTTCGATCTGGCCGGGTCAGAAGAAAATTTTCCGGCCAAGGATCACCGAGAAGCATTTTATATGATTCTGAATCATAATATTAATGCCACTATCCACGCGGGGGAGGCCTTTGGCCCTTCATCCATCCATCAGGCTATTCACTATTGCGGCGCCCACCGGATTGGACACGGCACACGGCTCAAAGAAGATAAAGATTTGATGCAATATGTGAATGATCATCGCATCGCCATGGAAGTCTGCCTTACATCCAATTGGCATACATATTCAGTGAGATCATTAAAGCAGCATCCATTCCGGTTTTATTATGATCAAGGGATACGTGTCACATTAAATACAGATAATCGACTCATGTCTGACACAACTCTTACAAAGGAGTTTGGTCTGGCACGAGATTTATTTGACTTTACACTTCATGATTTCAGAGAAGTAACTATCATTGCCATGAAAGCAGCGTTCTTGCCTCATCAAGAACGAAAAGAAATGATTCAATCCATTGCAAATGAATTGGAAAATGAATTTGGGATTCTACCTGAATATATAGAACAAAAGGCCGCTGGTTAGCGCCTCATTTTATTCTTCGCTTTTTCGACCATATCATGGGTCCACTTTTTCACAGGTGGAAACACACTCCCCAATAACATTAATCCAGGAATGCCAAATATCCATCCTTGAAAAATAGGGATTAATCCTCCGATGAGTCCAATGATGATCAGAGTCACACCGGCAATGACTTTTATAATATCAATGACTGATTTCATTTGCGGATGACGGCCACTTTCTCCATAGAAGATGCACCTTTTTGATCATAGATGGCAATGAGATAAACACCGGAACCCACCAAACGTCCTTTGCTATCTCGCCCATCCCAAAAAGCCTGGTATCCCTGTACTTCTGAATTGGGAATTTTCCGGATGACTTGCCCGTTTAAAGTCATAATCATAAGGGAACTATTATCTTTCAGCCCTTCAATGGTCATGGGTTGAGCATCGGGAATTCTAAATGGGCTGGGGAATATGCCCACTGACGAATAGGATTCCTTCTCAACTGCAAATGGAATACGAATAACCGATATACCCTTATCCGTGGCGATATACGCGAGTCCTTCTTCTCCATCAAATGTTACATCATTTACATGATTTGAAAGGAGATTACTATTGGATGTATTCAGCCCATTGATGTCAGGCCAATATTCTCCATTTTCGGTGATAATGTGCACCCCGTCCATTTGAGATGTGACCCATACATTTCCTCTGGGGTCAAATCGAATCTTGGATTGGCGATCAAAAACACCATTGGGGAAGTATGGATACAACTCATTGTTATTCCCAAGGGGGCCGGTTTCACTGATGGGATTAGTTTCAGAAACTTGAAGATTTTTGTATAGCAACCCCACAGATGTAAGAATCCATAACCGATTTTTGTCTGATACATTGATTGCTAATGGATTTCGCTTTGGCATGCCGGGATTGACATCCTCAGTAGCCCATACTTCTGCGGATGGATTCAACACATCACCAGAATATTTATACATGACCAATCCTGACGTTGAACCCATCCACACACGATTAAAATTATCCACAGTAATCGTCTGGACATTTTTGTTGAGGTTACCTTTACTCTCAGCAATTAATATAGGGCGATTATCATTTCCACTAAATACAGAAAGCGGTTCATTTTCACTATTGTCAGAAATCACCCATATATTGTCTTTTCCATCAATAGACATATCTTTTACTGAATATAGATACTCTAATCCATAAGAGAGTTTTTTGGGGTAAAATAATTTATCTAAGGTGAGTCCATTGGATATATCTATTGATACCATTCCCGCTGAAGATGAATAGTCTAATCCTACAATGATCTTTCCGCTATGAAATATGATATTTGAAATCCCCGCCCCTAAATGAATGGGGCTCTTTTGGATGTTCAGATTTTCATTCAACTCAGTTGATACCGGTGAGGCCGACCAGTTAAACCAACCCGTAAGGGATAAGCCATTTTTGCTGGCCATGATCCACTGATCATTTCCAATAAATTGAATCGCTTCCGGGGATTGAACCGATGGACCATTTTCTGCAATATGATTAAATGGACTTTCAAATTCCTGGCCATCAATATGCCCAAATCCGGTTTGATTACCAACCCAAGTACCATTTTGATCTGAAATAATACCCGTAAATTTCATATTCGGATCTGTGAATACTGCCTTTAGCCTATCAGTTCCCACATCAAAAATTATTGAATCTGAAATGGCACTAAATTGTTGATTGCTGATGACTGAGATTGATTTTACTGATTTAATATTATCATCTTCCCGAATCAAGGCCACAGGATATTCGCCCAACGCAACAGAATAAATAGCTTTATCCGTCACCAAGGCTAAAACATTATTGGCGACATCCAGGGTTAAAATATTTTCATCTATATAAAAAGCAATAGTTTCATTTTCTTGTATTACCCCTGCGGAATTTAAAAATTCATTATAAGATTCATCGTTTACACTAAACAAGACATCTGTGTCTAAGTCAGCGAGAATATAAATAATTGAATCAAAATAAGTTTGCTCAATTAAATTGTATATATTTTCATTTTCATTCCATTCAAACTTTTTCCAAATGGATAAGTTTTCTCCATGTTCGATTATACTGAGTATTTCTACCTCATTTTCCTTACTTCGAGTAAAAAACAATGAATTACCAAATGATTGTTTATTATAAAAAATTGTCCTTTCAAATGGATCATGGTTTGAAGCCCACCAAATAGAATCTTTTCCTCCCAATAAATTATTAGCAGCATTAAAGGTATGTATAGAATGAAAAGATGCCGTTGAATCGGGAAATCCATTTAATTGATACAAATTGGATAAAGAAAAATTCATTGTATCTCCAGGTTCACTTATATTAAATATACGAAAATAGGATTTCGTACCACTATTTGTATGGGTATTGGGGTAGGTAATATGACTAAATTCTGGAAATTCAAATCCACTATTTAATCTTTCAAATTCGGGATTTCCATCAAACCACATATCCCCAAAATAACCACTGGATGGATCTTGGAATAGAAAAATGGACGGAAAACCAATATCCTGAGCACCATCTGCTTCTTCCAGATCCACTCCTTTCAAAACCCTGTCCGAATTAATAGAATAATCATTGACTCCTTCACTAATGATTTTTTCATCAATATGCCAAATCAGCAAACCGGATGCCGGTAATCCTAAATCATAATTGGGAATTGATGTAATTACACCATTTTCATCTTTTTCAATATCCACCGAATCTATCAAAATTTCAATGAAAGGCGGATGTCTGTCTGTTTCTTCCCAATGGGCATATCTCAGTGAATCAATACTCACATTGGAATGAATCCAATTATTTCGATTTTCAATGAGAAAATATTCTGAATTCGTCATATTTACTTTTACGATGTTGTTTTCTGATCTTTTTGACAATGCAATCCCTACACTCCAATCAGTCACACTCATAGGCGATTCCCAACCTGCAAATATTCGTGTCCACGCATCGGGGGGTGTAGGAATTAATCCTCGTCCATTATTCGAACCTTGATCCATCAATCCAAAAATACCGATTCTGCTTTCTCCCGATTCCAAATCCCAAAGTGGCGGTAACCCAGATGCAAATCCAACCATCAATGCCATGACTCCCGTTAATCCATATTGATAATCACAGGGTTGGGAGGATTGGTCAAATAAGATACTTCCCTCCTCATACAAAAGGTGATTTTCCGTTTCCGGAAGAATAATTCCATGTTCAACACCCAGAAACGGTTCACCTAACATATTTCGGTCAATATAGGTACTGGGAATGTCCTCCGGTGTGGGATCTAAATATGGCAAACTGAAATCCTGCCCAATCCCCGCATGAAAAACAATCACAAAATCAAAATCTTCAAATGGAATACTATTGAGAGAATCTGCTAAAGAAATGGCATCCTTAAATAGTTTGACCAATCTCTCCTCTTTCAATTCTTCAGGTTCACCATAAGGGTTATAGTAATTCATCGAAAATGGTAGAGTGAAAACAGAATCATTTGATTCAGGAAAAATTTGTGACTGTTCAAGATCAATTCCAAATTTCTGGTATGACACAGATTGAAAATAATTATTGACAGCTTTTAATTGCGATTGAAAAAACGCTTTATCATGAGGAGGCGGGTCAATGATGTAATTTCCGCAGGTAGTATCCGGATTCATCAAAAAATGTCCGTTTCCTGTGGTCCCTGAGGATTGATCTTCATGAAATTGAACACGAAGGCAAATCACTTTTTTTTGTCCAATCACATCACCTGAGATGTGTTGAAGGGAGAAAATCAGGATGGAGATGGACATCCTGCAGAATCTTTTATACATTAAAATGTCTGGTATTAAAATTCCCAGTTAAGGGAAAAGCGCATAGTGTTTGTAAGCGGGTGACCCGGCTCTCCGGAAGTGTATCCAAAATCAAATCCATAACCTGAAAACCGAAGCCCTACTCCAAATGTTGGATTTGAAATTTTTCCAGATTGATCTAAATAATAACCTGCCCGCAGGGCAAAATATTTAGAATACCAATATTCCATTCCAAAATTATGAACCAGTTTTTCCAGTTCATTTTTAATCCCTCTCGAATCACCTGTCCCCACTTCCAAAACCAGATTCTCCTCGGAACAAATATTTTCAGATTCCTCGCATCCATATTCACCGTATCCCGGATCACCAAATGAAATTGAATCTGTTGGTATTCCTTCGGAATTATAACCGCCGATTTTCCCGTCTCCACTGAAATCAGTATCACCGCCCAACAGCCAGTCATCAATCCAAGAAGTAAAAATTGCAACATAAACTGGATCCGTATGTGCTTTTTCTCGATCTCCATTTTGATTATATTCTCCACCGATGCTGTAATGTCCCTCATCATCATAGCGACCTACAAATCCATCTCCATCCCAATCCATATCAGGATAGGATGCAACCAGCAATTTGTTTACATCATAAATAAGAGAAAGTTTATTATATTCAGTGTTAATTACCCTGTAATTAATTCCCAGTGTAAGGTTTGTGGGCTGGGGGTCTGCCTGGGCTGGATCTATAAAGGCAACTTTCGGTCCGATATTTGTGATAGTTAATCCAAAATCCAGTTTAGGAGTAAGAAATTCTTTTCTGAGATATCCAAGGTCAAATCCGAAATCAAGGGAAGTGCCCTTCCCTTTTTCAGCCCCTGCTCCTAAGTCAACTAAATGCTGATAGGAGATTTTAGCATTGATTCCGAATGAAGAATATTGTGATAACAAGGAACTGTAGGAGACTGTAGTCGCCATCATAAAACTGGTAAATGTCCCCAGATAATCTTCGGGACCCTCTCCCATCCTGATTTGTTCTCCTAAACTTAGATAGATTAAATGTCCACCAAATGTACCTAATTGGGGGATATGTTTTCTGAATGCAAAAAAATCATAGTACAGATCGTCAGCAAGATTCGGCAGCCAATTTACATGCATCATAGCAAGTTCTGATCCTTCTAAAAATCCTAATCCAGCAGGATTCCAGTAACTGGCATAGGCATCATCGGCTACGGCTACATTTGCCTCTCCCATGCCTCCTGCTCTGGCACCGGGAGAGATTAGTAAAAATATGGCACCTGCTTCACTTCCTAATGAGGGAGTGAGACAACTAAGGACCATCAAAGGTATTAGGGTAAAACGCTTCATTTCTTCTCCAAATAAATAATGAATCTAATTAACGGGATTTTCCCG
Organism: Fidelibacterota bacterium TCS55; assembly: GCA_001577025.1. Taxonomy (GTDB): domain Bacteria; phylum Fidelibacterota; class Marinisomatia; order Marinisomatales; family TCS55; genus TCS55. Next base: position 30,718 of record LSCF01000012.1, read on the forward strand.
TGTTTTTCTTACAATTAATAGCGTTTTTAAATAGTTGTCTCCATAACGTAAATGAATCTATTTCGGTACATTGTATTCAGTCAAGTAATGTTTTTTATTAAAATTAGTTCCATTTTGGTTCTTACTAAATATTTGAAAAGATTTATTGCGATGGTAATGGGAGAAAAAGGATTCTGGATATTGAAGAAATGTAAATTCATTGTTTAGTAAAAAAGCAAAGGAACATATGTGAGAACCATCACGAATAATAATCGAATCAGGAAAAATGGAAGGGTCGCATTATAAAGAACAGGCATGGATTTATTAAAACGATATGCAGATAAGAATAAATTCATCCCGATGGGCGGAGTAAAAAATCCCAATTCAAGATTTGCAATAAAAATAATAGCTAAATGTACTGGATCCAATTGGAAAAATATTCCAAGGGGAGCTATCAAGGGGACAAAAACAATAATCGCAGAAAAAATATCCATTAGGCAGCCGACTCCGAGTAGGACCACATTCAGCATTAAGAGGAATACATACTTGGATTCAATGCTGTTTTGTACCCAATTCAAGAATTGGGCAGGAATCTCGGCGTCCACCAGATAACTGGTGAGGCCCATCGCAACTCCGAGTATAATCAAAACACCTCCAATCAG
>LSCF01000013.1 GCA_001577025.1 Fidelibacterota bacterium TCS55
ATTAAGGCAAATTTTGGAGCATTCATGCAATGAGTTAGATCACTGGAAAAGTTGAAAATTTCCATGGACATGTCAATTTTAATTTACAGTATGTAAATCTTGATTTACATTGTTTGTAAATTTCAATTTACATGCTGGGGTATTGTAAAATAAATTGCGGATTGTGATGGATGTCCCTTTCACCGCTGGTGCCGGTTGCACCTCTCCTAATTCTCCGTTAGTAATGGACATCTCAAATCCATCACTATTTTCGCTAGCAGATACAACATTTACTTCTGATACAGATGTGATACTGGCCAATGCTTCTCCTCGAAATCCCAGCGTATCAATTGTGAAAAGATCATTCACACTTGCAATCTTACTAGTGCTGTATCGTTTAAACGCAATGGGCAATTCATCTCCTGGAATTCCGCACCCGTTATCGGTCAGCTGTATCAATTGCTGGCCACCTTTTTCTACCACGATGGAGATCTCTGTGGCACCTGCATCCAGGCTGTTCTCAACTAATTCCTTTACTACGGAAGCCGGTCGTTCTACCACTTCTCCAGCAGAGATCTTACTGCGCAGGTCTTCTGATAATTCTTTAATCATTTACTTATTGATGATATTCAGAGTTTTTTTATATACAATTTTATGTAATGCCTCCGCCGCTTGAATTAACCCATCCATTTCTTTTCGTTTTTCACTACGATATTTTTCATCATCGATACTTGGCAAATTGATAAGCACATTCATGTATGCACCCCTCAATCCAGCCAAGGCCACTTCCCCAGCTACTCCAGCATCACTGACTGAATTGGGATTTCCTTTTTCCACCAGAATATCCGCCAGTTCAATCACACGTTTACACAAGTTTGCAACCTCAAAAGGAACATCTATGGCATATTTGTTTGCCTTACGGATCGCCCGATCTTTTACTTTTACTTCTTCATCATTAGAGGCTGTCATGCGATTAGCTTCCATGACATTATTAAATGCGTTAGTATCTTCATCGACCAAAAATGAAAGACGATCTTTGATAGTCTGTGCTTCAACGCCAATTTTATCCATTTCTGGTTTTAATGATATGAACCCTTTTTTCTCATGAGTGAGCGCGGCTACCATAGATGATAGGGCAGCCCCGAGTGATCCTGCCAATGCTGACACGGATCCACCCCCTGGTGCAGGACTGTTAGTCGAGAGTTCATTTACAAATCCTTGAGCAGAAATAGACATCAATTCATCAGCCGATTCCTTAACCGCGTATTCGATGATTTTTTCCTCTGCGATGAATGGAGTTACATCATTCAGCCCAAGAGACAGCACTGCCGCTTGAATGATATCTTCTTCCGGGGCACCCACCGTTCGTCGCTGTTTCGCAAGATAATGCCGCCCTGCCATCAGAATGGCTTCGAGTGGTATCAACCCTACCAACTCACTACCTGTAACGCGAATACCTCGCTCATCGGCCAGTTTGCATGCTGCATCATAGACATCATGAATGGATGACACTTTATAATTATTAAAATTGATTGAGATCTGGGCCCGTTTGAAAGTGTCAATATCCCATCCTACACATTTCACTTCTTTGAACAAGCCCGGTACTTTTACAGGGCTCCCATCAGAATTGCGGATAATTTCTCCATCCAATAGATTGGGTGAATCCGGATCTGGCTTCCGCTTACTGCGGCCACTTTCACGTAGTTCAAAAGCAATATCCGTAGCTAAGCGATGATCCTTTGTATTCAGATTAATATTATATGCAATGAGGAAATCACGCATACCCATCACCGTAGCTCCAGCAGCAACATTGAATTTCGCAGGTCCAAAATCGGGTTTCCATTTTACATCTTTCAATTTTTTCGCCAGACCCTCGTATTCACCTTCTCTAATATCGGGAAGACTTTTTCTTTCCGGAGTTTGAGCCGAATACTCATATAAATAAACAGGGATACTCAATTCTTCTCCTACACGCTGTCCTATTTCTTTCGAGAGATCAATACATTCTTCATCACTTACATTAGATATTGGAATAAATGGACATACATCTGTAGCGCCCATACGCGGATGAGCACCTTCATGTTTAGACATATCAATCACTTCAGCGGCTGTTTTGATCCCCAAATAGGCCGCCTCCTTTACAGCATCAGGATTACCAACAAAAGTTACCACAGTACGGTTTGTATCAGCTCCAGGATCAACATCTAAAAGTGTAATGGCATCCACACTTTCAATTGCATCGGTAATAGCTTTTATTTTGGCAAAGTCTTTGCCTTCGCTAAAATTCGGAACACATTCAATCAGCTTCATTTATCCTGTCCTTGCAATGTTTATTAAATAATTCATGAGAAGAATAACCACAATGAGCATTCCAATTGTTGCTGCCAAAGACCGTTTATTACGCCGGACAGGTGTTAATCGTTTAAAAAATCTTTTTTCTTCCCGATCCATCACATACCAGCAAATAAAAACATGAAAAAATCCACAAAAGGACGCATAACCCACCAAATTGGTGAAATGCGAGTAAACATACCGAATAAAATGAGTCCCATTAAAATTTGCGGACCATAAATCTGCAGTTTATATACCATATCTGGATTCCTTCGTACCATAAAACCAGAAAATATTTGGGACCCATCCAAGGGAGGAATAGGAATCATGTTAAATACTGCTAACATAATATTAATCTGCGTAAACATCACCAGCATAGTTGTGATAGAACCCATATATCCTGTTGCACGAATAATCGTTCCACTAATTAGTGCCAAAAGTAAATTGGATGCAGGGCCAGCAAATGCAACTTTCATCATATCTATTCGGGGATTACCCAAATGACGGGAATCAACAGGTACCGGTTTAGCCCATCCAAAACCAACAAAAAGGATCATAAGTGAACCAAATACATCTAGATGCGCTAAAGGGTTTAATGTCAATCTTCCGGCATATTTTGCTGTAGGATCGCCTAGTTGGTTGGCAACCCAAGCATGGGAGAATTCATGGAATACAAGTGCAAATACCAAAACTGGTATCAATAATATGAGCACTTCTGGTGGTAACCGAAATAACATCAATCAAACCTTGGATGAAAGGTGCGATGAACTTCCTTCAGATGTTTGTTATCCAAATGGGTATAAATCTGTGTGGTAGCAATATCCCTGTGGCCTAACATTTCCTGAACTGATCGTATATCAGCACCGCCCTCTAAAAGATGAGTTGCAAAGGAATGTCTCAATGTATGAGGGCTCACCTTTTTTAGGATACCTGCTGTGTTAGTCCATTTTTTTAACAGAATCCAAATCATCATCCGAGTCAACTTCCGACCATTTCTACTTAGAAAGACTTGTGGTACATTTGGGTTCTTTTTTTGTAAAGAATCACGTTCAAATTCCCAGTAACTTTTTAATTTTTCACTTGCAATTGGTCCAATGGGAACAAAACGATGATTTCCACCCTTTCCTTTAACTCTTACAAATTCAAGGGTCTTAAAAATTTTAACTTTTTTATCGTAATTTTTCTCTTGTTCAATAAATTCAGATTTTTCATCGCCATTTTTTACATTACTACCAAAAAGATCGTTCCTCTCCAAATCGCACAATTCTGTCACTCTCAATCCACAAGAATACATTAATTCAAATATTGCATTATCGCGCTTAGTTAATGGCTGATTATCAGGTATTACACTTATTATACGATCTATCTCATTAACTGTAAGAATATCAGGAAGTTTACGCGGGGCCTTTGGTGTATCCACAAGCTGGGCTGGATTATCCTTTATTATCTCTTTCTCAGCTAAATATTTGTGATAAGTACGGATGGATGAGATTGCACGTTTCACAGAATTTGCGGACATACCCCGATCATTTAAATAACGAATGTAAGCTCGAATATTTCCTAGGGTAACTTTTTTAACATGCTTCAACTTATATGTCGATTCTAAATAACGATGATACTGGATAAGATCTCTTTTGTAAGCTAGCCAAGAATTTTCGGCAAAGCCTTTCGCCTTAAGCTTAACCATATAATCTTCAATATATTCTTTCATCAGTTTTATTTCAAGGCCGCTTCAACCGATTCACATAAAATATGCTCAGTCAAAAGATGACCTTCTTGTATCCGTTGCGTATCATCACTGGGAATACAAATAGTTACATCACCTTTACCAGCCATTTTACCACCAGATTTTCCCGTCAAAACAATCACTTTCATAGATTTAGCTTTAGCTGCTTTTATCCCTTGAATGACGTTAGTAGAATTCCCACTTGTAGAAATTGCCACTAAAATATCACCTTTTTCTCCGAGTCCTTGAATCTGGCGGGAGAAAATAGATTCAAAGCCCGTATCATTTCCCCAGGCCGTTAAGAATGAAGTATCAGTAGTGAGCGCAATAGATGCAATGGCAGGCCGGTCATGATCACGCAAGCCCCCCATTAGTTCAGCTGCCATGTGCTGAGCATCAGCCGCAGAACCACCATTCCCACACCAAAAGATCTTATTACCCCTCTTGGCAGTATCGATCATCATTTGAGCAGCAGATTGGATATGCTGGGAACATTCAGCCAGCATAGCTGATTTCACATGTACACTTTCTTGAATAACTTTCTGTATGTCCAACATAATCAAATCATTTCTCGATATTGGTCTGAAGACATAAGATTATCCAATTCATCTGCTTCCGAAACGGATACTTTAACCATCCACCCATCGCCATAAGGATCTTGATTAACACTTTCGGGACTATCATCCAGCTTTTCATTAATTTCAGTCACCGTACCAGAAATTGGCGCAAATAGATCTGCAACCGTCTTTACAGCCTCAATAGTACCAAAAGGCTCATCTCTTTCAATTTCCTGGCCAATTTCTGGAAATTCGACAAAGATAATATCCCCTAATTCACCTTGTGCATGATCGGTAATTCCAACGGTAACTATGCCACCATCCTCTCGAACCCATTCATGCTCTTTAGTATACTTTAAACTCTGTGGAACATTCATGTTCTATTATCCTTATTTTTAAACTTAAATGATTCAAGAAAACTTGTATCAAAATCACCTGAACGAAATTTTTTATCTTTCATAATAGCTTGATGAAAAGGAATTGTTGTCTTAGGACCCTCAACTATGGTCTCTTCTAGCGCCCTTTCCATCCGGTTAATCGCCTTGTCTCGGTTACTGGCATGGACGATTAATTTTCCTATCATCGAGTCGTAATAAGGCGGTATCTGGTAACCAGCATAGACATGAGAATCGATGCGAACTCCTTTCCCACCCGGCATGTGAAAACTGTCTATTTTCATAGGAGATGGAATAAATCCATTATTAGGGTCTTCCGCATTGATACGGCATTCGATAGAATGTCCTCTTAACCTCAAGTTGTTCAAATATTCAGGATATGATTTCCCTGAATGCATGCGAATTTGCTGTTTAATGAGATCACATCCAGAGACCATTTCTGTTACAGGGTGTTCTACCTGAATACGGGTATTCATTTCCATAAAATAAAAATCTTTATTATTGTCTAGTAGAAATTCTACCGTACCAACGCCTACATATTTTACGGCTTTAGCTCCAGCCACTGCTGCCTTACCCATGCGCTTTCGTAAGTCTTCATCTACAGCAGCTGAAGGAGATTCTTCGATTAATTTCTGATGACGTCGCTGTATTGAGCACTCTCTCTCGCCTAAACTGACTGCATTCCCATTGGAATCCGCTAAAATCTGTATTTCAATATGGCGTGGATTTTCCACAAATTTTTCAAGATAAATCTCCCCATTATTAAACCCAGCAATTGCTTCCTGCTGAGCTGTAAAATATGCCTCTTCCACTTTTGCTTCCTCATGAACTAGACGCATACCACGACCACCACCACCAGCAGACGCTTTCAGCATGACTGGATAGCCCATTTTATTTGCCATTTCTTTCGCTTCTGCCGAATCTTTTAATGCCCTATCACTACCGGGAATAACGGGTACGCCAGCCTGTTTCATTGTATCCTTAGCTCGTACTTTATCTCCCATAGCTCTAATAATATTTGGTTTGGGTCCGATAAATGTGTAATTATTTTCAGCACAAATTTGCGAAAATTCAGCGTTTTCGGCCAAAAATCCATATCCAGGGTGAATAGCATCTGCATTCGTAATTTCACCGGCAGCAATGATCCTAGGGATGTTTAGATAAGATTCTTTTCCCGGTGGAGGGCCGATACATACTGCCTCATCAGCAAATTTTACATGCAGAGAGTATTCATCCGCTGAAGAATATACAGCCACGGACTTTATTCCCAATTCATGACATGCGCGAATGATTCGGAGGGCAATTTCCCCACGATTTGCAATAAGGATTTTCTTGAACATTCAGATTACCTAAAATCAGGAAGGATTGATCGCAAAGAGAGGCTGATTGTATTCTACAGGTTTACCATTTTCCACAAGTATTTTCGTGATAGTACCATTTTGCTCAGCTTCTATCTCATTCATAATCTTCATGGCTTCAATAATACAAAGCGTATCCCCTTCAGAAACAGAATCACCCTCTTTCACAAAAGGAGCTGCATCCGGTGAAGAAGCTGAGTAATACGTCCCAGGCATAGGGGCTAGGATATTTTCACCATCATCTAATTGCATAGCTTCAGCTGATGGTTCAGATTTTGATGATGGAGGGGTGCTGGTAGTATTGGCTGGGGTAGATGAAGAACTCACTTTAACACTAGAAGATTTAACGACACGAAAACGACGTCCCCAAAAGTTGCATCAATTTCATTCACATCGCTGTTTTCTAATAAATAAATGATTTCTTTGAGTTTATCTTGCCACATTATTGTCTCTTAATTATTTATGTATAACCGTTGAAACTACGATTAAGATTTCACTCGTTCAATATATTCTCCTGAACGAGTATCAATTTTTAATATATCCCCTTCATCGATAAAAAGGGGCACTTGCACTGTATATTCAGTCTCGACCGTGGCAGGCTTGGTGGCGCCGGTGGCGGTATTGCCTTTGACGCCCGGTTCCGTATGCGTCACTTCAAGTTTCACATGGGCGGGCATACGAATATCCAATACTTCTTCTCCATCAAACAGGAGGTCCACATTCATACCGCCTTTGAGAAAGTTAGCTGCTTTGCCCACCAATTCATTCATCACATTTAACTGATCGTAAGTGATGTTGTCCATAAATACATGAGAATCGCCATCGTTATAGAGAAACTGCATTTCTTTCGCCTCAATCTTGAGGAATTCCAGCTTGATCCCTGAATTAAAGGTTTCATCAATAATTTTGCCTGAGGCGATATCTTTTAATTTGGTGCGAACAAAGGCAGGACCCTTCCCTGGTTTCACATGTAAAAATTCCAGCACTTTCATCCGTTTGTTTTTATGGAGGATGACAGCACCGTTTTTAATATCTGATGTAGTGGCCATTAGTTTCCCTTAATTAGCCGGAGAATTTAAGTTGAGGAGTGGGATAATCTTTTGAGTTTTTCTCAGGAAATTTCAGTCAATTTCCAATATTGCACGGTACCCTCTACCAAAGATCGGGCCTCATTCAAATGGGCTGTGCATTGGTCCATAGCCGCAATATGTTTGGCATACTTGGCCATATCCGCTCCTGATAGAATATTCAGGTAGGCATCCAATTGTTCATCTGCATAGGGGAAAACAGGGCGGTGAGCCCGAATCTCTTCTGTGGTCATTTCCAGAGCACGGATATATAGACTGTTTTCAGTGTATTCCCGCAGGATCAGAGATAACTGTGCATAGAATTCTTTAATGTCTCCCCTGTCCAATAATCCCGATTGATCCAATGATTCCAGTTTTTTGAGGGCCACCCTATCCGGTTCATCTAAATATTCTGGCCGTTCCTCATAAGACACTTCTGCTTGTTGGCGTTTTTTCCAAATCATAACCATACCCACCAATAGAGCCACCATGATTAAAGAAAGGATAATGGTTTGCCACGGGAGTGGGAAGCGTACCGGCACAGGGTCTTTAATAGGCATCAGTCCCCCAGTCGCTTGGCGAAGGGTAGGATCTTGCTCCGTAATGGATACCACATCCATGGTCATAGTGTCTGCAGTCATATCATAGGCAAATGAGCTATCACTATTGAGGACAAAAATGGTTGCCCCAGGGATGGCCACTTTGCCCGTATCCCAGAAGACCAGTTCAAATTGCCCTACCATTCCATCCTCTTCGTCATAAATCGAGACAGAACGCAACTCCAGCGGATCTGCTAACGACCATTCAGGGAATTGTATAATTTTATCTGCAGGAGATTTAACCGTAACCGCGTATGTAATGGGCGTCCCGATGGTGGTATAGGTGGTGTCCATTTCGACGGTCATTTCCACTGATGTAATCGATCGATCTTGACTACAGGCCACAAGTAAAATGAGACCGATATAAAGTATATTTTTCAAAGGATTAATACCGTTTTTCACGCCGGCGGAAATAAGTCATGAGCGGTTCGACATAATCTTTGTCCGTCCCCACATTGATCACATCAAATCGTGATCGTCCGCATTCATTCTCAAATTGATTCCATTTTTCTTTAATGGATTGGGATAAATCTTTTCGATCACTTTCAGAGGACATATCCGCCCAGAACTGCTCTCCTGTTTCCGGGTCATTTACTTTAATTAAGCCCATATCCGGTAATTCTGCTTCAGCCGGATCCCCAATTCGAATGCCAATCATATCATGTTTTCGGTTCGCCAATTTTAGGGACTTCCAGTAGCCATCATCTAAAAAATCGGAAATCAAAAATACTACAGACTTCCGTTTGGCCACATTCATGAGAAAATCCAAACCCGATTGGAGTGATGTACCCGTCCCTTCCGGTTCGTGAAATAATACTTCTCTCACCACGCGAAGGATATGAGACTTATCTTTTTTGGGTGCGATATATTTTTCCACATGATCAGAAAATAAAATGAGGCCCACTTTATCCTGGTTCTTGATGGCAGAAAATCCCAGTACGGCTGCAATCTCCGCTGCCAATTCCGATTTAAATTGATCTATAGTTCCAAAATGACCGGAGCGACTTACATCCACCATGAGATAAACGGTCAGTTCACGCTCTTCTTCAAAGATTTTAACGAAGGGCGCATTGGACCGGGCCGTTACATTCCAGTCAATCATTCGGATATCGTCACCAGGAATATATTCGCGAACTTCAGAAAAGGTCATACCCCGTCCCTTAAATACGGAATGGTATTCGCCCCCGAAGAGATCGTTCACCAATCCTTTGGTTCGAATTTCAATATGCCGGACTTTTTGAAGAATCTCTTTAGGAATCATGGGTTAAGATGGAAGATGGGTGATGGTTTACGGATAATGGATAATGGATGATTTAAGGTTAGGCTTTTCTTCTGCTCCATCTTCCATAATCCATATCTCATATTTAGGGGATTTCGATGGAGTCAAATAATCTCTGAATCACATCTTCAGACGTCATTTCTTCTGCTTCTGCCTCATAGGTGAGAATGACACGATGCCTGAGGACATCCTTACCGATATAGCGCACATCTTCCGGTGTAATATATCCCCGATGTTCTAGAAATGCTCGTGCTTTGGATGCCAAAATCAAATTGATGGTGGCTCGAGGGCTGGCGCCAAACTCAATCAATTGGGATAAATCACCCAAATTAAAATCATCAGGATTTCGTGTGGCAAAGACCAGATTCAATACATAGTCCTCAACTTTTTCATCCACATAAATATCGTTGATGGTTTGCTGTGCTTTCAATATGTCTTTCGGTTTCACAGCCGGATTTACCATCGGACTATCACCCGTCCGGGCGGCCTGTCTTAAGATTTTTCTTTCTTCATCCTTCTCCGGATAGCCTACCACCAGTTTCATCATGAATCGATCCACCTGTGCTTCCGGCAAGGGGTAGGTTCCCTCCTGTTCGATGGGGTTTTGTGTTGCAAGAACCAGAAAGGGTGCATCCAGTTTAAACGTATCTTTGCCGATAGTCACTTGCCGCTCCTGCATGGCTTCTAGCAAGGCACTTTGCACTTTGGATGGCGCACGGTTAATCTCATCCGCCAAAATGACATTAGAAAAGATGGGTCCTTTTCGCGTTTCAAATGCACCTGTTTTTTGGTTAAATATGAGTGTCCCCAACAAGTCTGCCGGCAACATATCTGGTGTAAACTGGATCCGCTGGAATCCGGTATCAATGACCTGCGCAAGGGTATTCACCGTTAACGTTTTGGCCAACCCGGGGACACCCTCAAGCAAAAGATGCCCATTGGCGAGCAGGCCGATTAATATTTTATTAATGAGTTCATCTTGACCCACGATCACTTCACCAATGGATGAACGCAGTGGGTCAATAAAAGTGGATTCCTTTGCGATCCGGTCGTTTATTTCTGAAAGACTAAATTCTGACATAATGGTTTACTTTGTTAGATGTTTGAGTTCTGGAATTTCTTGGATGTCTTTGCCAAGGTATTTTAATTCGAATGTGACCGATGTTGCCAATTCATGGTCCGCATATTTTTCTAAGAATTCTTTATAGTGGACTCTGGCTTGATCAAAATCAGATAAGGCGTTGGCATAAATAAATCCCTGCATAAATAATGAAAAGGGAACCTGTTTGGCCTCCGGGAAGTTAGCCTGAATGATACCATATTCTTCAATCGCTTTTGAGAAGTCTCCCATATCGCGGTAATAGATTTCAGCAATCATATACTGGGCATCGGGAGCCTTTTCATGGTCGGCATGCTTTTTTATAATCTTCTCTAAGAGAGTCAATGCCACCTTCGGTTCACCACTATTTCGTTTGATTTCTGCTTCAGAATACAGATCATCAGCAGATTTAAATAAACCACAACCAGCAATCATCAAGAGACACAATAGAATGATTATTTTATTTTTATTCATTATTTTTTTGTTTGATTTAACGGCGGGGAATTTATAAGAAATCTATTCTTACCTCCACCCTGAATCCATCCTTACTGTTTTGGTCAATTATTGTTCCCTTAAAACGCGTATAAAAAGCCGAAATGGAATTGATTCACAGATGGATCTGCAAGACTTTCTGCATAATCAATCCGAATGGGGCCAAAGGGTAAGTTGAGTGTAATGCCTGCCCCACGATTCCATTGAATATCTGCTTGTCCAATGGAAGCAAGATTTTCCGAAATATAGCCGCCATCATAAAATAGTACCGCACCCAGCTTCCATACCAAGGGGAATCGGATTTCCCAATTGGTGAGTACTTTCGCTGTTTTGCCCAGTGGGTACACTACTCCGGATTCATTAGTGTCAGTCATAAACTGGAGAGGCTTCCAAGCACGAAGCGTGTTACTCCCCCCTAAATAAAATTTCTCAAACAATACGGGTTCATATTGATCATATTCTGATTTCCATCCTGAAATCATACCTGCATTGATACGGCCGGCAATGGTAACATTTTTTATGGGCGATACATATTGGCGAAGGTCAAAATCAAATTTGGTGTAAGATCGATTCCCTCCTAATGGTCCCCCATAGGCATCCATCTGAAATATAATCACATTTCCATTGGTTGGGTTTATGGGGTTGTCCTGATTATCCTGGTGGAGATGCACTTTAAATTTTCGCTGTTCAATTTGGTCTTTAAATGCTTCCGACTCATCAAATAATTCCACGCGAAACCCCATATCCAAAAAAGAACGCTTCCGGTTCCATCGAAAAATATTTGAATATTGAAACCCAATTCTTCGAACATAAGGTCCTTCTTCATTACCAAAATTTTTAAACTGCTGATAAAAGATTTTAATTTGGGTGGGCAATTTCAATGACAACGGTCGTTGATTTGAAAATTTCACATCCACACTAAATCGAGGATATACAAATCCTTCTTCTGAGGGCATAACCACTGATCCCGATGCATCAAATCGGTTTTTGGTATCCAAAATCATTCGATCGGTCCATCGCAACTCACCGCCCATCCCTGTTAATGAAATCACGCCGGGGACGTATTCAATGTCTTCGTATCCGAAATTAAAATCCTGGATCCCTCTGTTTTGAAATTCACGCATCCTCACTTCAACATTCACCAGGCTATCCTGTCCTGCAATGGGATGCGTAATGAGGCTTACTGCAGAAAAGAAGCCTGCCTGAAGAAGGGTTCTTTTGGTTCTATCCATGAGACTTTTTCGGAATAGGTCTCCCTTTTCAAAAGCAAACTCCCGCCGAATATAGGCCGAATCTATTCGAGTATTCCCCGTCACCCACGCATTATGGATATAGACATCTGCCCCCTCTTCAATATTCAGAGTAATGTTGACTGAATCTGTTATATTTTGCTGAATATCGTATTGTGCGAATAGTTTGCCTTTTTCCTGAAATGCTTCGTCAACCAAGGCCAAATCTGTATTGATTTGGACGGGGTTGTATGGGGATCCCTTTTTTAAGCCCAAGAGGTTTAGCACTGTTTTTTGTTTCAGTGCTGTCAGTCCATTCACCTTAACCTCATTTAAAAAGTATTGTTTACCCTCTTGAATAATGAAAAATATATCCATCTCATTCCCAGCAATTTCAAAAGAATCTTTGACGGCTACTTCTAAAAATCCCTTTGAATGGTAAAAATTTTTCAGCGAAATGGCATCCAACTTTAGTAGGCGTCTATCAAACTCAACTTGGGAAAACGCCAGCAATGAAGGTGGTTTTAATTCGATTTGATTGAGTAAGGTCCGATGGCTAAATGCATCATTGCCCAGAAAAGTAACATGATTTACGGTTCGATCTTCCGTTGATTGCGCAAACAGAGATAGTGTGACAGCAACCGCTGCTAGGATGAATTTTATTTGTTGCATGAACTCGGACTAATAGACGCGGCGTACTCGGAACTTCATATGCACTTGTCCCTTCTCATCCACGTTTCCAATGACCGAGAAATTAGGGTTTAATTTATATTCAACACCTACCTTGTTTTTATAGGCGGACTCCAATGAAAATGAGCGCTGATAACTTAAACTGAAATTCCGGTTTACTTTTGCGGATATACTGAATTCTTCACCTTCACCGGGGCGTATGAGTTCAGATGTACCTGAAATTTCAACATCCTCCAATAAACCCGTGGATTTCAGTCCGGTCGCCCTCACAAAATTTCGTTCTAATTGGCGTTCTAAATAGGCGCCTAGAATGGTTTGAGCTTGAGAACCGAGACCTTCGGTAGTGAACCCTTCTTCTGCCACACGGGTATTAAAAGTAAGAAGTTGGAGTATATCACTTTCTGTGTACCCTTTATCACTGTCGAATGTCCACTCCGGATTATCAAATGGACCAAATACACCCAAATAAATTTCTGCATCACCAATTTTCGTAGATGCATTTAGTTCTAAAAATGGGTTAAACCCTTGACCATCCATGGTCATGGTTCCCTGAAGGTTTTTAAACACATCTCCGAGATAATAATATATTTCCCCTTCTTGAAATTCGATTTCTCCTGAATAATTCCAATCCCCTTCAAATTGCTTTGCCATGGCCAATTCACCAGCAATGGTTGCATCAATTTGAGAGTTACGAATTGAAAATGATTCTTCAATTGGAAAACGGATATTATAATTGGTAGTGGTACGCCCTTTTTCTTCAGATGATGCCACCATTTCATCATCAGTAAATTCCATGTAAATGGCCCCATTTCTAGCCGCGATGGTACCGGCAATTTCCAACGTGTCTTTACCAATCATAGTTACATCCAAGTCCCCATAACCCTCAATATCTCCATTTAAAGAGCGGAAGAAAATATCATCACCCATTGCATGGAGATCATATCTCGGCTCAAAGAATTTGGTAAAATCTATAGATCCACTAATGGTCAAATTGCTATCTGGCCGTTCTTTTCTATGGGTATCATACAGGGCACCGTGAAACCGTTTAATATCCATGTGGTTATCCACAAGGGTGCCTTTCGACTGTAAATGCCGTATGGGTTCATCCATCAGTACTGTATAAATAGCACCATTATCAATTGTTATATGACCATTTCGCATAAGACGATCTGGCGGTCCATCGATAGACAAAACAATTTGGATATCACCCGTAATTGAATCGGTCTCAGCCATATATTCCGATAGAAATACAGCCGAATGAAATGTCCCTTCTGTTTCTACATCCAAATGGCCGTCGGGATGCCATTTCCTGGTATTGGGCGAGGCAATGTCATAGTCAATTGGTAATTCCGCCTTGCCTGTAATATGATTCCCTTCCCAATCTGAACTGAACCGGCTTATGGTTAATTTTTTATTCGCATACTGGGCTTCACCCTTTACCGTTCCCAATGGAATTCGGCCGTAATATGCATTTTCAATCGTACCGTTTAACCCAATTTTCGTTTTCTGTGTGGTCCCACCCATGGTGTAATTCCCAGTAAATTTCCCAAATAACAATGGCGCCCATCTAGGAGAAAACTGAGTGAAAAAAGTCATATCTATATTTTTAAAACTGGATTGAACATCTACCATTGTAGATTGGCTGGAATCAGAAGCCACCGGAAATGTACCCATGACCTGAAATCCAGTTTTTTCACCATCGGTTAAGGTTAACTCTTCTAAATGAAGAATCCCATCTCTATAAAGTGTTGAAATAAAAAAATCATCAAACTGCTGATGAGCTACCTCGCCATTCTTTAAGGTAATATCCAAACTAATATCATCAGGGTTTAAATCCTGACCAATAGACACCTCACCAAAAATATTACCTCGAATATTTTCTCCATAGGATTCATCAATTAAGGACAGAATGTCGGTGGTTACATTTGAAAATTTTAATCGACCTTGGATCGGATTTGTTTTAATAAACCCCTCGATAATGCCATCATCCACATGAATCTCAAATGGTGCAAACCCAAACCGTTCATCCGTATATGCCATCGTTACAGGGCGTGGATTAATTAAATAATGGTTACGATAGGCAATTTGGAATCGATCTAAGGTTAAAATACTATCATCATGGACTGATCCGTTAAATTGGAGATAATCATTCCCATTTTTCAGCTCAAAGCTGGATATGTCCACAAAAGAATCAAAAATATTGAACTCACCGGTACCGCTTTCAAAGCCATAATTATTCCACGTCCCTTTACCAAATTTCACTTTAAACGCACCATCCTGAAAGGTATTTATATTATTCAAATGCCCTATAAATTCAAATGAGGCGAGAGAGATGTTGTTATATTGTAATCCATCAATCAATAAATCGGCATCAACGCCCAGTGTATCAAATGAACCGTAGAGATTCATGGATCCTGTGGCTATTCCCCCATCGAGGGTATCGGACCAAAAGTTATTGATTAAAAATGTAGATGCTTCTGTAAGGGATAAATCAAGATCCAAGGAACGCTGATTAAAATCTGCCAGCCCATTTACAGACACAATAGAAGGACCAATCGTTACGGTCAATGGATTGGTAATATCCATCTTGAAATCTCGATATGAAATGCCGCCTGAAATGGCCGATGCCTCTTGGTCAAAGAGCATGGATTCGCTGATTTCTGCATTAATATCCAGCGCAGTTATTTCATTTTCATCCAATTGTCCATCTACCAACACATAACCGGATAAATTTGTCTCTGGCCCTTCTAGCATCCATTGACTTACATTCAAATTATCTAATTGAATAGTACCATTAAAGCGACCGGAATTCTCGATTAATCCTTGGGTCATTAAAGTGGCATCATTACCCGATAAGGCCAAAGATTCTACTCGTAAATGATCATCATACCAACGAACATCAAATTCTCCTCCCATATCCAAGCCAATATCATTTCGAACATCAAGACTCCCTTCAAATAGAGTCAAATTTGACTCGAATGTAAATGAGGCAGATAATTTTGATAATTCGGGCTGAAGGGGTAATTGGGAAAATATTTTTTTGGGAATCGTATATTCAGATAGATCCAATTGGGCCTGGATCGAAGATGAATCACCACTGGTATATTGAAAGTCTCCCCCAATTTTCAGACCATTGATATTCGCTTCCTTTAGTGAAATTTCAATGCGTTGTGAGGATAGTTGTCCTGATACATCCTTCATGGCGATATTGATTCGCGGCTGACTGGAAAACACTTCGAATGCATTTAAAGCAACCTTCATTGCATCTGGACTGCTTTGGATTTGACCATCAACCATAAAATGGACTGCACGGCTGGAGTCATCTACGGGGACATAAACATTACCATCCACATGGAGTTTACTAATATCCAATGGGATCCGTTCTGGCGCAAATACAAGATTGCTCGTTTCGGTCGAATCAAATCCGGATTCAAAATAGGGTTGAATTGACACATGAGACACAGACAATTCTTCGATAGAGATTTTCCCTTTTAACAAGGGAGGAATTTTAATTTGAGTGGTGATTTGGGGCAATACAACAGAGGCGCCATTCTCATGCACCATAGAAATGTTCTCTGATTGTAAGGTAGAAAACAAATGTCCAGAGAGTTCATTGATTTGGATGGTCCACCCTTCTTTTGCCAACTGATCATTAAGTTTTGACTCAATCCAATCTTGCCACAGGCTGGGCCTAAATAGCAAAAACCCTACAATCGCAACTGCAAGGGAAATGAATAAAATGATGCTTTGGCGCTTTGTCATGTTTGGAATGAACGCTTTGGTTCTCATATGAAGTTACGTGTCTTCAGTTCCATAAACAAAAAAAGCGTCCCAATTGGGACGCTTTTTTTATGTTGGTTATTTTTAGACTGAATTAGTCCACAACTTCGAAGTCAGCATCTTCAATTTCAGCATCATCCTTTTTCTTGGATTTCCCTTTTTTCGGTTCGCTCTGCGGTGCATCTGCACCGGGAGCCGGTCCTTCTTCTTTGGCTGCTTCATACATTTTGGACGCGACGGCGCTCCATGCAGTATTTAATTCATCCATAGCCGATTTCAAGTCATCTGCACTGGAACCATCTTTGACAGTATTCACTTTTGCCACGGCATCTTCTAAGGATTTCTTTTCAGCGTCATCCAACTTATCTTTATGCTCTTCCAGATTCTTTTCTGTCTGATAAACAAGCTGTTCAGCCTGGTTTTGCATATCGATCATTTCACGTTTGGCTTTGTCTTCACCTTCGTGCTTTTTCGCATCATTCACCATTTTTTCCACTTCTGTATCTGACAGTCCACTGGATGCTTCAATTCGGATACTCTGCTCTTTGCCTGTAGCTTTATCTTTGGCGCCCACATTCAGGATACCATTCGCATCAATGTCAAAAGTCACTTCAACCTGGGGTACGCCTCGAGGTGCAGGCGGAATACCATCTAAATGAAAACGACCGATGGTTTTATTATCCACCGCCATTTCACGTTCCCCTTGGAGCACATGAATTTCAACAGTCGTTTGATTGTCAGCTGCTGTAGAGAATACCTGTGATTTCTTCGTCGGAATGGTTGTATTCCGTTCGATTAATTTCGTGGAAACACTACCCAATGTTTCAATACCAAGAGATAGAGGTGTAACGTCCAGGAGGAGAATATCATCCACATCACCGGCCAAAACACCACCCTGGATGGCGGCGCCCAAGGCAACCACTTCATCCGGGTTTACACTTCGGTTGGGTTCTTTCCCAAAAATTTCTTTCACTTTTTCCTGAATCTTCGGAATCCGTGTAGAACCACCGACAAGAATCACTTCATGAATATCAGAAGCAGAAAGTCCTGCATCTTTAATTGCTTTCAAGCAAGGATCCACCGTACGGGCAACTAAGTCTGCAACCAATTCTTCAAACTTGGCGCGGGTCAAGGTCAGGTTTAAATGTTTTGGACCGGAAGAATCTGCAGTGATAAATGGCAGGTTGATTTCAGTTTGTTTCGAACTGGATAGTTCTTTCTTGGCTGTTTCAGCAGCTTCCCGTAGGCGCTGGAGTGCCATGGGATCTTTTTTCAGATCGATGCCGTCGCTGGATTTGAACTCATCCGCAATCCAGTTAATAACCTGCTGATCGAAGTCATCACCACCCAGATGTGTATCACCGTTGGTAGATTTTACTTCAAACACACCGTCACCCAATTCGAGGACAGAGATATCGAATGTGCCACCACCCAAATCAAATACGGCTACTGTTTCTTCTTTTTTCTTATCGAGACCGTAGGCCAAAGCAGCAGCAGTCGGTTCGTTGATGATTCGACGGACGTTTAATCCAGCAATCTTCCCTGCGTCTTTGGTCGCTTGACGCTGGGAATCATTAAAATAAGCCGGTACAGTAACAACTGCATCTGTGACGGTTGTACCCAAATGCTCTTCGGCAGTCTGCTTCAATTTTTGCAAAACCATAGCGCCGATTTCGGGTGGTGTATAAGATTTATCACCTGCTTCAACAACCACAGAACCTGAGTCGCCTTTGTCCACTGTGTAAGGGACTTCTTCAATTTCGGTGCTCACTTCATCGAACATCCGTCCCATGAAGCGTTTGATTGAGAATACGGTATTTTGCGGATTGGTTACGGCCTGGCGCTTGGCAGGCTGCCCCACGATTCGGTCACCATCTTTGGTGAATGCAACGATAGAAGGTGTTGTTCTGCCCCCTTCGGTGCTGTTGATAACTGTCGGTTCGCCACCTTCAAGAACAGCCACACAAGAGTTGGTCGTTCCTAGGTCTATTCCGATAATTTTTCCCATGTTGATTTCTCCTTAAAACTGGGTGAAACATAAAATTTACACCCTATAGGACAAATCCCATGCCACGGTATATAATTAGCCGATATGGCAGACTATGGATACTTTATTGATATATATGACAGATATAAACTAAGAATCGACTGATTTGGCCGGTTTTTTACCGGATTTTGATGCGGAGGATTTGGCCTTTTTTCCTTTAACAGGTAAAAAGTTAAATGCTTTCTGCTTCACATCCACTTTGATCCCTTTAGCCTTCGCAAATGCTTTACCCAAGAGCAATTCGGATAGGGGATCTTCCAGTGAATTTTGAATTTCACGGCGAAGGAAACGAACGCCATATTCCGGATTAAACCCTTTTTCTACAATAAGGTTTTTTGCTCTTTTGGTCACTGTCAATGTGTAACCAATTTTATCCAAATTCTCATGAAGATCCATGAGCTGAAGATCTACAATATTTAACACATGATCTTTTGTCAAGGCATGATATACGATGGTTTCATCCAACCGGTTTAAAAATTCAGGATTGAAGGTGCCCTTCACCTTTTCCAAAATTCGATCTTTCATGGTATTGTAATTGGCTACTTCTGAATCTTCAGCAAAACCAAATCCACCGCCGCCCTGAATCTCCTTCGTTCCAATATTGGATGTAAGAATAATTATTGTATTTCGAAAATCCACTTTTCGACCCAATCCATCGGTCAACACACCTTCATCAAAAAGCTGGAGTAATACATTAAATACATCTGGGTGTGCTTTTTCAATTTCGTCAAATAGAATGACTGAATAGGGATTTCTACGGACCTTTTCTGTGAGCTCACCTCCTTCTTCATAACCTACGTATCCCGGGGGCGCACCGATGAGACGGGAAACAGAGAATCGTTCACCATATTCACTCATATCCAGCTTAATGAGAGATTCACCGTAGCTGAAGAGATAATTGGCCAACACTTTGGCCGTTTCTGTTTTACCAACGCCGGTGGGGCCTAAAAATAAAAATACACCAATAGGACGGTCCTGCCGTTTCAATCCGGCTCGGGATCGCTGAATGGCTTTGCTCAAACTTTCGATGGCTCTTTCCTGACCCACAATACTTTCGGACATTTCTGCCTTCATCTTGAGAAGCTTCTGTCCTTCAGATTCCGCCACTTTCCGCACAGGAATTCGCGTCACCATAGAGACTACATCAGCAATACTGTCTTCCGTAATACGAATGGGATTAGACGCTTCATCTACTTGCCATTCTTTCTGAAGGTTTTTCAATTTTCGGATGAGTTTTTGTTCTGTATCCCTAAGATTCGCTGCATCTTCAAACTTTTGGGCGACGATAACGGAATCTTTTTCAGAGCGGACTTTTTCAATTTCCAGCTCAAGATCGATGACTTCTTGAGGGACTTTCATATTCAGCATATGGGCCCGGGATCCCGCCTCATCCATGATGTCTATGGCTTTATCCGGTAAAAATTTATCGGTGATATATCGATGGGATAAGTGAACGCAAGCCTCAATCGACTCCTCGTCATAAATCACATGATGGTGCTTTTCATAATTGGACTGAAGTCCTTTCAAAATGGCGATGGATTCATCCGGCGATGGAGGCGCCACATTCACTTTCTGGAATCGACGCTCCAATGCACCGTCTTTTTCTACATGTTTTCTAAATTCGTCCAATGTGGTTGCACCGATACAGTGAATATCCCCACGGGCTAAAGCCGGTTTAAACATATTGGATGCATCCAAAGATCCGGATGCACCACCAGCACCTACCAATGTGTGCAGTTCATCGATAAATAAAATGAGATTATCTGCTTTTTCCAACTCCACCATGACCGTCTTCATTCGTTCTTCAAATTGACCTCGGTATTTTGTCCCCGCTACCAATCCGGCTAGGTCTAAAGATAAAATGCGTTTATTGTGGAGGAGCCTCGGTACATCTTTATCAATAATTTTTTGGGCGAGTCCTTCAATAATGGCAGTTTTTCCCACCCCTGGCTCACCAATCAATACGGGATTATTCTTTTTCCTTCTAGATAAAATCTGGGCCACACGCTCAATTTCATCTCGTCTGCCAATGACTGGATCAAGTTTTCCTTGACGGGCCATTTGTGTAATATCCCTAGAAAAATGATCCAGTGCCGGTGTTTTTGATTTAGACGGTTTTTCTTTTCGCTTCGGTTTCATTGCCGGTTCTGCTTCCTTGGAGTCATCCTGTATGAGGTCAACCACCGACTCATAATCTAAATTATGGGCGTTCAAGACTTCGCAAGCGATGCCTTCGGTTTCCTTCAGGACGGCCAATAGTAAATGTTCATCATCGGCGATAGTAGCGCCCATAGCCGCCGCTTCGTTGAAGGCGTTTCGCAGGATTCGTTCCGCACGGCGCGTAAGTGGTAGATGCCCTAAAGTCATGGTGCCGCCAGACGTCTTGATCATATCTTCTACCATGGCACGGATATCTTCTATATCGCAATCGTATATATCAAAAATCTTGGAGCCGAGTCCGGAGTCTTCCCTTAGCAGCCCCAACAATAAATGTTCAGAACCTACGTAACTATGCCCCAAGCGGATGGCCTCCTCCTTGGCAAATTTCATAATGTTCTGGACGCGCTTGGAAAAATTTTCTTTCATACTATAGTGAAATTAAACAGGGTGATAACAAGTTCAAACCTTATCTGAAAAAGAAAGTGATCCATTCTCTAAATAACACTGCACATTTCCAATGGCGGCCACTTCCGGATTGTGGGTGGCAATCACGAAAGCTTGACCAAAATCATCATTAATTTGTTTAAAGAGATCCACCAATCGATTTGCATTCCCCAGATCAAGGTTGCCTGTAGGTTCGTCGGCCAGAACCAGCTTGGGCTCATTCATGAGGGCGCGGACCACTGCAACACGAAGACGTTCTCCTCCGGATAACTGGGATGGAAAATGACCCATCCGATCGGCAAGGCCGATATAATCGAGCAATTCTTTTCCTTTGGTTTCATTCCCCGCCTCTCCGGCAATTTGATTGGGTATAAGAACATTTTCTAATGCATTGAATTCAGGAAGTAAATGGTGGAACTGAAACACAAACCCCAGCACCTGATTTCGAATATTGGCCATCTCAGATGGTGTCAATCCTTGGGTATCCTGCCCATTGATAATAATGGACCCTGAATCCGGTGTATCTAAGGTGCCCAGTATATTGAGTAAAGTGGATTTCCCAGCACCACTAGGTCCCATGATGGTAATTAAATCACCAGAATCGAATGACAAGGAAACATCTGAAAAAACAGAAAGTATCTTTTCACCATTTTTAAAGGATTTGGATAAATTTTTTGCTTCTAAAATCATTTTTCTAAATAGACCGCTTCTAAGGGTGAAATGACCAAGGCACGTCTAGCCGCCGCCATTGACGATACCAACACCATCCCCACCGAAATGGCCAGTATGGTCACCACATCAGATAGGAATATATCCATGGGCAGGTAGGGTGTGAAATAGATATCCTCAGGCAATTTGATAATGCCAAACCCATTTTGGATCGCCGTGAGCAATAACCCAATCAACACACCAGCACCGATGCCCATCCCCCCAATCATGGCCCCTTGGTTCATGACAATGGATCGCACCATCTCTCTCGGTGTGCCCATGACTTGCAGGATGCCGAATTCCCGCACTTTTTGAGCAATGACCAAAACGAGGGTGGTCACCAAATTAAAACAAGCCACCACAATGATGAGGCTCAATACGGCCAAAGCACCAATCCGTTCAAATTTCATGGCACCGAATAATTCTGCATGGAGGTCCCCCCAGGTTTCTACTTTGGCGTGGGGATACATATTCTGAATGGTACTTGCCACTGCATTCACATCTGCATTTTCATTTAATCGAATGTCCATCCCGTCTGGACCCTGTTTTCGAATGAATAACTGTCTCCCAACTGCTTCCGGTATGAATGCAATTTTATCGTCTAAATCCAACACTTGGACGCTAAAGATGCCCCCAACCACACATTGGATTTGTCGCGGCATCCCCCAAGTTGAACCATGGTCAATGGGACTCATAATCCGAAACCCATCGCCTACATTTAAATTCAATCGCCGCGCTGTCATTTCACCCAAATAAACCATAGGCAATTCAGAAGGCTCACCTTCAAGCATATTCAACGTATAAAAATCTTCAATCAGATCAGGATCCACCGCTTTCAATACCACCATTCGTTGGGTATCACCTCGACCAAGGATCAACCCTTTCCGTTCTTGAAAAGTGAGGGTTGTTTTTACACCAACTACAGACTCAATATCTATTTTGGCCTTATCCCAACTATCTACTCCTGAAACGCGAATGTCCCCTTCAAAACCTACAATCTTATTCACGACGCGGGATTCAAACCCATTCAGCACCGCAATAGACAGAACCATGGCCATACACCCTACGGCCAAGCCGATGATGGCAATCCAACCTGTGAGACGACTGGGACCTGCCCCCTTGCCTCCCAGCATAAACCGTTTTGCGATTTTTCGTGAAAAACTCATTCGTATTTCAAGGCACTTGACGGTTCAATTTTATTGGTCCTAACGGTAGGCCACCAAGCTGCCAATATGGATGTGGCAACAGAAAAAAGGAATATGACACCAATATCTCCACCGCTCACATCTACAGGAATGAAATCCATGAAATAGACATCTTCTGGCACCTTGATCCACTTAAATGTATTTTGCAGGGCCGCCAGCAAGATGGCCAAAAGTGCGCCGCCCAATGCCCCTGACAATCCAATGATGAGTCCTTTGATGAGAAAAACCTTTTTCAGATCCCCTTGGGTAATTCCCAAAGATTTTAAGAGGCCAATTTGCCGTGTTTTATCGATGATGACCATGGCCAATGCAGATATTATGTTTACCACCCCCACCAAAGCAATGAGACCAAATATGAATAAAATCGGCCATCGCTGCACATCCATCCATTTAAATAGAGCGCGATTCTTTTCCTTCCAATTGATGACCATATAGGGATAGGCCAAGGCATTGCTCAATTCTTGAGAAATGGTTCTGTACTGATTAGCGTCATTTAGCCTAAGGACTTCCCCTGAAATTGCCCCATCCATGGCAAATAATCGATTGGCGCCTTCCAAGTCAATAAATACCAATGAATGATCATACTCGGTCATCCCCGAATGGTAAAGACCGCTCACCGTGAATTGGCCCAATCGCTTTTTGGTTCCATGGAGTGTTTCAATATCAAAAAGGACAATTCGATCCCCTACTGAAATGCCCAACTGATCCGCCAATCGTTGACCAATAATGGATTCATTTGGGTGGATGGTTTGTTTTCCATCTACGATCATTGAGGAAATAAATTCCATTCCATTGGGTTCGAGGCCTTCAACGACAACCCCTTCTGCCTGTTTGCCTTTTCGTAAAAGAGCTTGTCCTTGGATAAATGATGATCGACTAATGAGATTTGGATAATTAGCTTGGACCCTATCCAACCCGGCAATATCTCTTTGAATGGGATTACTTAAAAAATGACGGATGCGGATATGGCCATCAAAATCAGAAATCTTTTGGGAAATGACCCGCTCAAATCCATTAAGGATGAAAAGGGTAATAAGAAGGGCTGCAATGCCTACCGCCAGTCCCGCCACTGACAGGATACCGGCGATTCGTGTAAAACTCCCTTTTTGTGTCGAACGAAGATACCGCGTCGAAAGGTAAAAAGGGAAATTCATGATTTTTGGCATGGATTGACTAAGTCAATCCATGCATTAACATAATTAATACAATCCATATCGATTAAAATGAATTGGTTCTGATAAACCAAACTTTAATTACTGTTCTTCCCTCCGCATGGCCGGAAAGAGAATTACATCCTTGATGCTCACATTTTCTGTAAAGAGCATAACCAAACGATCTACGCCAATCCCCACACCTCCGGTTGGGGGCATACCGCATTCCACAGCTTCGAGAAAATTCTCATCCACAGGATGGGCTTCGTCGTCCCCTTCTTCGGCCAACCGGGCTTGAGATTCAAACCGCTCCCGCTGATCGATGGGATCATTCAACTCCGTAAAGGCATTTGCAAACTCAGCGCCGCCAATGAAAAGCTCAAACCGTTCCACCAAGTGGGGATTTCCATTTCTATGCTTTTTCGCCAAAGGTGAAATCGCTTTTGGATAATCCGTAATAAACGTGGGTTGTACTAATTTCGGCTCCACCAATTCGCTCATGAGGGCATCCAGCATTTGGCCGTAGTTGGCATTGTCTTCCACATCAACATGATTTGCTTTGCATATGGATTGCATTTGTTCATCTGTGGCTTCAGTCAAATCTTCTCCGGTGGCTTCTTTCAAGAGGTCTAAAATGGGTAGCCGTTCGAAGGGTTTGGAAAGGTCAACATCCATATCGCCCCATTTGAGTTGAAGGGCACCGATACTTTCAGCTACGGAACGAATCATATCTTCTACCAAATTCATATTGTCTTCAAAATCTGCATAAGCCCAATAGAATTCCAGCATGGTGAATTCAGGGTTATGATTTCGATCCATACCTTCATTTCGGAAATCTTTGGCGATTTCATAAACACGATCAATGCCGCCGATAATGAGACGCTTCAAATATAATTCGTCGGCGATTCGGAGATACAATTGCTGATCCAACGCATTGTGGTGAGTGATGAATGGACGTGCGTTAGCACCGCCATAAAGGGGTTGAAGGGCAGGTGTTTCGACTTCCAGAAATCCCATATTATCTAAATGGTCCCGCAGGCCTTTTATAATTTTGGCCCGTTTGACAAAAGTATCCTTCACTTCCGGATTTACAATCAGATCCAAATGGCGATTCCGATATCGCTGCTCTTTGTCCGCAAATGCATCAAACGTTTCACCTTCTTTTTCTTTCACCACGGGCAATGGTCGGATAGATTTACAGAGGACAGTCAGTTCATTGGCATGAATCGAAATTTCACCCATTTTTGTTTTGAATACATAACCATTCACACCCACGAAATCACCCATATCCAATAGTTTAAAGTTGGCGTAATTATCTTCCCCCACATCATCCCGGCGAATGAATACTTGGATTTTTCCTTGTTGATCCTGTATATGAAAAAAGGATGCTTTTCCCATTTTCCGCATGGACATAATCCGCCCGGCGATGGTGACATCCTTTTTTTCCAGATTATCAAAGTCGCCTAAAATATCGGCGCTGAAATGGGTGGGCTCATATTTCTGGGGATAGGGCTCCACACCCGCATCCCTGAGCTTGGTTAATTTTTCTTTTCTAAAGTCTATGATTTGGTTCAGACTTTTATGGTCATCTGACATGTGTTATGCTTCCTGTTCTTCTACCGTGTCGCCCAATTGATTCATTAAAAAGGCACGAATAAATTTATCTAAATCTCCGTCCATTACCGCTGAAATATTTCCTGTTTCTTCTTTTGTGCGGTGGTCCTTCACCATATTATAAGGGTGAAAAACATAAGACCGAATTTGACTCCCCCAGGCGATATCCATTTTCGTATCTTCTAAATCCTTACGGGCTTCTTTTTCTTTTTCCACCTCTACTTGGTAGAGGCGGGCTTTTAAAACTTTTAATGCGGATGCCTTATTCTTGTGCTGGCTACGCTCATTTTGGCATTGGACAACAATCCCCGTGGGGATATGGGTAATCCGAATGGCCGAATCAGTTTTGTTTACGTGCTGCCCTCCGGCGCCACTGGCGCGGTAGGTGTCGATTCGAAGGTCACCTTGATCAATCTCAATCTCAATTTCTTCTTCTGAAGACGGATATACAAATACAGACACAAATGATGTATGGCGCCGGCTATTGGAATCAAATGGTGAAATCCGTACCAACCGATGGACGCCCGCTTCTGCTTTGAGCAATCCGTATGCGTAATCGCCTTTAACCTCCATGGTGATATCCTTAATCCCCGCCTCATCACCGGGCTGGTAATCCATAATCTCTTTCTTAAAACCTTTCCGCTCAATCCATCGCGTGTACATGCGATAGAGCATTTCCGCCCAATCTTGGCTTTCTGTGCCCCCTGCCCCGGGATGAATCGTAATGATGGCATCTTGCGTATCTTGTGGATCGCCCAGAATCATTTTCAATTCCAATTCCTCGATAGTCTCTACGAATTGGTTCAATTCACCATCAACCTCCTCCAAGGAAGACTCACCTGCTTCTGCAAATTCTAAGAGGACTTCTACATCGCCCTGGGCTGTATTCAATTCTTCCCAGAGTTTGATTTCTTTTTCCAGGATGGATATCTTTTTCAGGAGGGATGAAGCTGCCGCATTATCATTCCAAAAATCAGGCACGGCAGATGCCTGACGCATTTTTTCTAAATCAGCTTGCTTGGCAGATAGGTCAAAGATACCTCCGCAATTCGGAATATTTTTTCTCGGCAGCGGTGTATCGGTCTTTTAAATCAATCAATTCCATATATAAAATTTACATTAATTGAGAAATGGGGTCAGATGAATTTCTTTAGAATTTCAATGCTAATATGGTCATGACAGCCACTCCGGCAATGAGCATGGTCAATTGGAGTAATGATTTTTTTACTTCTGTATTATGATGGAGTTCAGGAATGAGGTCGGAACCGGCAATGTAGAGAAATCCGCCAGCCGTAAAAGGAATTAATGCTTCTGTAAACCCCGTAATACTTTTGCTCATTTGGAGGGCCAACATAGCACCCACCATAGCCAAGGAGGCAGTCATAAAATTCACCATAAGTGCTTTTTTGACGGAAAGGCCTCCGTTGACCAAAATAAAATAATCACTAATCTCTTGGGGAATTTCATGGAAAAGAATGGCCACTGTGGTGGCGATCCCCAAAGGAATGCCAGCGGAAAAACTGATGGCAATCAATACACCATCAATAAAATTATGCATGGCATCACCAAATATATTCATGGGAACTACTGGGTGGACGTGGTCTTGTGTGGTAGGGTGGTGACAATGGCGCCAGCGGAAGAATTTCTCCATGACGAAAAAGGTGGCCAAGCCGCCGATGGTCCATAGTGAGACGGCCATGGTATTTGATGTATTTTCGTAGGCTTCTGGCAGAAGATGTATCAGTGCCCCGCCAAAGAGAGTGCCTGTAGCAAAACTCACCATATAGGTCATGATTTCATCCAATTTCTTTTGAGACATGGACAAAGTTAGAATTCCCGTCAAAGAGACGGCGCTGACCAATAAAACGGCTAGGATTGTGTAAGTGTAAATGCTCATTATTATTTTTGACCACCACCCGGGTGGTGTATTGCTTCCATAAGACTAGGTGTTATCCTAAACATTGCAACCTGAACTGGTCGAAGGGGGTACATATTAGCCCCTCATCCTTTGAAAAGCTCAGGGTTCGTTATATTTAATCCCCTGATGCGATAAACATTCTGTCGTTGAGATATTTTCGGAGTGCAATATCATCCATGCCAATATGAGCGAAACGGCCATCTTCCGCCACGGATATCTGTGCCTTCTCTTCTGATATTAATACTACTATGGCGTCTGTCTCTTCCGAAATCCCCAAAGCCGCTCGGTGGCGCGTCCCCATATCCGGGTCTATCATGGTACTTTCTGTCAAGGGCAAAATGCATGCCGCCGCATCAATAATATCATTCTGGATAATCACCGCCCCATCGTGTAATGGTGAAGATGGATTGAATATACTCACCAATAGCGGAGCTGTTACTTCTGCTTTGAGCTGGGTCCCTTGATCTTTGTAGGACCGTAATCCTGTTTCCCGCTGGATCACAATCAATCCGCCCCAGTGTCTTTCCTTTAACTGTGTGGCCGCCTCCACAATGGAGACAATCGTTCGGGATGTACCCACTCTAAATATTTTCTGAAAGAACCGCGTCTGCCCCACATAAATCAATAGTCGGCGCAATTCGGGTTGGAATAAAATGACAAATGCTACCACCCATACCGTCTGGAATTGGTTCACGAGCCAACTTGAGGCACTAAACCCAAAGGCATTGAACAAAAAGGAAGCAACCATGAGAATGATGAGTCCCGCCAGCATCTGCCCGGCCCGTGTCCCTTTGAAATACATGTAAATTTTGTAGAAGAGCCAACTCACCAACAAAAGGTCAATGAGGTCGATTAAAGTCAGCGTCAAAAATCCGATTTGAAAAATGACCATTAATTCAGTCCCATAATTTTTTCAGTAATGGTAACTGCACGGCGTGTTTCTACAATATCATGAACGCGGACAATCCTAGCACCATTCATGATGCCAGCGGTGATGGACGCCAATGTTCCTTCCAGCCGTTCTTCAACGGGGGTGTCGAGGGTCATTCCTATGAAGGATTTGCGTGAGGGGCCTAATAAAACCGGATATCCCATGGCACGAATTTGCCCCAATTCCCTGATGATTGCAAAATTATCTTCTAAACGCTTTCCGAACCCAATTCCCGGATCCAATATAATTTTTTTACTTCTAACTCCTGCCATCTTCGCCAATTCCACCTGTTGCTGAAAAAATGATTTAATCTCTTCAATCAAATTGTCGTAATGAGGATTCTTTTGCATATCCCTAGGTGTTCCCTTAATATGCATCAAAATGACCGATGCATTCTTTTTCGCCACCAATGAGGCCATCTTTGGGTCAAATGTGAATCCCGAAATATCATTCACCACATCCGCCCCTGCATTCAGGGCTGCTTCAGCAACGGCAGATTTATAAGTATCGATAGAAATAAGGCAGTCCGATTGTTTTCGTATAGATTCAATCACAGGGATGGTGCGATTCAATTCTTCATCCAGAGAAACAGGCTCAGCGCCGGGACGGGTACTTTCGCCCCCAATGTCGACCATATCCGCCCCTTCCTCCATCATGTGGAGGGCACGATTCACCGCCTGATTTGGATCGGCATATTTCCCTCCATCGCTAAAGGAGTCCGGCGTTACATTAAGGATGCCCATAGTCAGGGTATGGTTCGGCGCTTTGAGCCAGGCATTGAATTGGGTGATATTCATTTATATGAAGAAAACGCCTCTACTTTCGAGGCGTTTTCAGATTTAATTATTATCAGAATTTTTAGCTTGTTTCTGAGTAGGTTTACGCCTCGGCCGTTTCCGCCTCGGTTTTTTAGTCGAACCATTCTTAGAGCGTTTAATCTCCTTCCCTTCCATCACTGCCAACACTTCATCACCATCAATGGTTTCATGTTCTAACAATGCTTTAGATAGGTTATGAAGATGGTTCAAATTTTCTTTTAAAATCCGATCCGCTGTGGACTGGGCCCTCCGTACGATCCGCACTACTTCTTCATCAATCATTCGCGCCGTCACTTCAGAGTAATCCCGATGGCTTTGAATCTCACGACCAAGGAAGATTTCTTCATTTTTCTTCCCGAATGTCATAGGACCTAGCACATCACTCATACCCCATTCGCAGACCATTTTTCGGGCGATTTGGGTGGCTTGTTCAATATCGTTACCTGCGCCGGTGGTCAGTTCATTAAAAATCAGCTCTTCCGCTGCACGCCCGCCCATGAGAATGGCCAAACGCCCTTCAATGTATGCACGGGAATAACCATGCTTTTCATCAATGGGAAGCTGCATGGTCACACCCAAAGCGCGACCACGTGGAATAATGGTTACCTTATGAACCGGATCGGCACCTTTCGTCCGCGCTGCCACCAACGTATGGCCTGCTTCGTGATAGGCGGTGGTCTTCTTTTCTTCTTCTGAAAGGACCACGCTTTTCCGCTGAACCCCCATCATGACTTTATCTTTCGCTTCTTCGAAGTCTGTCATATCCACAGATCGTTTTTTCTTCCGCGCCGCCAAGAGAGCCGCTTCATTTACGATATTTTCAAGGTCAGCACCTACCATGCCCGGTGTACCTTTGGCGATGGCGTTCAGGTCCACCTTCTTCTTGTTCATGACGATTTTTTTGGTGTGCACTTTCAGGATACCCAAACGCCCTTTTAAATCCGGCACATCCACCACCACTTGTCGGTCAAATCGACCGGGGCGAAGCAATGCTGCATCCAATACATCGGGGCGGTTCGTTGCGGCCATGAGAATGATATCTTCGTTGGCTTCAAAACCGTCCATTTCCACCAAAAGTGCATTTAATGTTTGTTCACGCTCGTCATGCCCACCGCCCAATCCGGCGCCACGTTGACGGCCTACAGCATCTAACTCATCAATAAAAATGATACAGGGCTGATTCTGTTTTCCCTGCTCAAATAAATCTCGCACACGGGATGCACCGACCCCAACAAACATTTCTACAAAGTCTGCACCACTCAAGCTAAAGAACGCCACGTTTGCTTCTCCGGCGATGGCTCGAGCCAATAGTGTTTTTCCTGTTCCCGGTGGCCCTACCAAAAGAACACCTCGCGGAATTTTTGCGCCCAGCTTTTGATAGCGCTTTGGCTTCTTTAAGAAGTCCACCTCTTCTTTTACTTCTTCTTTTGCTTCTACACAGCCCGCCACAT
>LSCF01000014.1 GCA_001577025.1 Fidelibacterota bacterium TCS55
TCTGTGATGACACCACAATGGGATCTACACCGCCCCAAGGTTTGGCGCCGTGGGTTTGTACACCGGTCACCGTGATGCGCATCCGTTCTGCCGCTGCCATGGTAGGTCCCGAACGATATTGAGCTGTACCGACTTTCCCCGGCCAGGCATGAAGACCAAAGATCGCATCCACTTTCGGATTATTCATGACCCCTTCTTCCACCATAAAGGGTGCTCCGCCTTTTTCACCTAAAGGTGCTCCTTCTTCTGCCGGTTGAAAAATGAATTTTACTGTACCCGGCAGGTCATCCCTTATAGAAGTCAAAATTTCTGCAGCACCCATCAATCCAGCCACATGATTATCGTGCCCGCAGGCATGCATCACATCCACTTCATTCCCTTGATATACCCCTTTTGCTTTTGATGCAAAGGGAAGATCTACTTTTTCTTTAACCGGCAAACCATCCATATCAGCACGAAGGGCTACAACCTTTCCCGCTCTTCCACCTTTTAAGATACCCACTACACCAGTATGAGCAATTCCGGTCTGTACTTCCATCCCAAGAGAACGAAGGTGATTCGCCACCTTTTCTGCGGTTCGAAATTCCCGGTTAGACAATTCTGGGTTTTGATGAAAATCACGGCGCCATTCGATAACCTTTCGTTCTAAGCGATTTGCCAGGTCATCAATCTGACTGTTTAGGTAATCTGGTGTTTGGGCAGCGGTTACACTGAGGGCTAAAAGCCCACCGATAATTCTATTCATGGGGTGCTTTCTATTAATATTTCTTCAAATCTCCATCTCGACGCTTGGCTTTTTTCACCATATTCTCAACATCCTTCAATAGCTGCTTTGCGTCATAAACAATTCCATCCTTGATTGTGTATTTTATGCCACCTGACCGGATCACCTCATTGTTCTCATTTATCTTCACTGCACCAGTACCATAGAGCACTTTAAAGTTTTCCAATGGATTCTCATCTACGATGACAAGGTCAGCGAGATTCCCTGGCACAATGGTTCCAAAATTGGGTTTTGTACCCAATGGCTTGTGCAATGTTTCAGCTCCATGGAGAGTTGCAGCACGAACCACTTCTAAAGGATGAAATCCTGCCTCCTGCAGAAGTTCGAGTTCTTCAATATAACCAAAGCCATAGAGTTTATAGATAAAGCCACTGTCTGAACCTGTGGTGACTCTGCCGCCGGCATTTTTATATTCATTCAAGAATTGCATCCAAACCTGGTAGAATTTTTTCCATGCAATTTCATCGTGAGTAGTCCAATTGAACCAGTAGGATCCATGAGCGATTCGGCTGGGTGTATAGAAATCCCATTGTGCCGGTAATGTGTATTTATCATGCCAATCCGCATTACGAGCCTGCATCACATCCCGACCAGCAGCATAAATAGTCATGGTAGGATCCATGGTTAGATCCAACTCAATCAATTCACTTTTCAGTGCTTCCCATTTTTCGCCATTGGGCTTTACCAAGCTCCACTGGCGGGCCACTTGTCCAAAACGATGCTGTTCATCATTATAGTTCATATCCACCGGCCAAGGCTGAATATCATTACTTTCATACATGGATTCAAAGAGGCCATAGAAATGGGTTTGAGTGCCTAAACCAAGCCGGGCCGCATCAATCGTGTTCATTCGGGCCACGCCGGTCTGTGCTAGGTGAGCGGTGGTGCCAAGATTTTGTTTTTTTGCTTCGTCAATTAAGGCTTCCATAATTTGAGGCTCAAAGGCACCAAGCTTGAGGCCATCTATACCTTTTTTGGCTGCATAACGAACCCATTTCCGCGCAACTTCAGGATCCTGATAAACCGAACCACCCTTCCAATCCTTGCCCCCTCCCGGGCCCTGATAGGCCCAAATCCTGGGCGCTGTAATTTCGTTTTTTGCTGATCTTTCTTTTTCGCTGAGACTAAATTCCATATTTGCAAGCCCAACACCACGCACTGTGGTTACACCATGGGCCAGCCAAAGTTTATAGACATACTCTGTTTCGGGAGCTTTCACTACACTACCTGCATGGACATGCATATCAACAAATCCAGGTAGTACAAAAGAACCATGGGCATCGATCTCATGGTCTCCTGCCTCCGGTCTGCGCTTTTCATTGATAGGTACACCAGGATAACCAACGCTTCTTACAGATGCAATTTTGTTACCTTCAATTACAATATCCACTGGCCCTCTTGGTGGACCTCCAGCCCCATCGATTACAGTCGCGCCGCGAATGACCAGCCTATTGTATGGACCATCTCCTTCAGCTCGATCTGGGCCCGGTACAATCCCATCCCTGTTCGACTGAGCCATAGCCAAAGTCAGAATGCAAATAAGATATAATGAAATCAGTTTGATATGCTTCATGATATTTCCTTCTTTTTATTAAGATTCCCTCCTCAAGCGAATCAAAAAATGTCCATTAATATAATCACAACTAAGTGGATAATTCATTAATCCTTTTTATAGATTTTTCATAGATGCTATGACGACCTCTATTTTGTGCTCCCTTGGCATAAATAGATAATTTTTGGATTAGCATTTCTCGAACTAATCGTTTTTGATCGGTCGTAAGATCGATCAACATTAATTTTTCCAGTACATTAATACGGTAGGATTCTATACCGCCTTTAACATTTGAAAGCTGATCTTTGTATCCACCATATTTTATAATTAGTGGCTCGTCTAAATAAAGGGTAGGATATCTAGCAGTAACCCGTAACCATAGGTCATAATCCTCACATACCCGTAATTCTTTATCGAACCAGCCAGTTTTATCTAATATTGATTTTTGAAACAATACTGATGAAGGAGATATGCGGCACATATCCAAACATTTTTCAAATATATGTCCACCATATTTCTGATGCTTTTTCATCTGATTAACCCGCACGCCATTTCGAACCCAGATCTCCTCTGTATGACAAAATTTATGATCGGGCTTTTCTTGAATCGCTTTCACCTGCTTTTCAAGTTTTTCAGGATACCATTCATCATCCGAATCAAGCAATGCAATCCATTTTGAACTGGATAATCTAATTCCTTTGTTTCTAGCGCTACTCACACCTTGATTCGATTGTTTTATAAAATTAACTAAAGGGAAATTTTCTAAAATGTACTCCATTGATCCATCAGAAGATCCGTCGTCAACGACAATAATTTCTGCTGGTGTATAAGTTTGTTCTAAAACGGATCGGATGGCTCTGCCAATCCATCTCCGGCGATTATAGGTCGGAATTACAACCGATATCTGGCAATTCTTATTCAAATAATGGTGTGGGATATGCTCCCGAATCTACTCGTCTTTGAATCTGGTCAATGACATAGGCTCTATCTTTTTTATAGGTTACCCCAAACCAGGACGCGGCGCTGGGTAGAATATGGACACTTTCCTGACCCAATTGTATCAATTCATTTACAACAGAGGGAATCAAGAATTCACTTCTCAACTCATGTCCTTCTTCCCCCAAAAATTCTACGAATTTTTCTTCCAGATAATCAAATAGAATAGGCGTAAAACCCCACATATTCATTGAGACAGGTTCACTGCCATCTAGTTCGATGTTTCGGTTTGATGAAATACTATTTCCTGTTTTCTGCAGATCTTCCGTTTCGATTACTGTTTCCAATTTTCCATCTTTTACTGTACAAAGCCCTCGTGTCACTCCGCCGAAAATAGATAGTGTATTTTCTAATCGAAAAGCCACCATGCTGAATGAAGCTCCATCACCCTTATAATAGTCTGCAATAGCTTGGAAGGAATCCTTTCCATAAAAATCATCACCATTAATGGCGGCAAATGGTTCTTGGATTAAATCTTTGGAAGCCAAGATGGCCTGTCCTGTTCCCCAAGGTTTTTCCCGGCCATCAGGACATGTAAATCCGCTGGGCAAATCATAAATATCCTGAAATGCAAATTCAACTTTGATTTTGTCGGCATATTTATCCGTCACTTGGGATTTGAATTGATCTTCAAAATCTTTTCGAATAATAAAAACTACTTTAGTAAATCCAGCACGAATCGCATCATATACAGAATAGTCAATAATGGTTTCGCCATTGGGTCCCACTGCATCCAGTTGTTTCAATCCGCCATAGCGTGATCCCATCCCTGCGGCCATGACTAAAAGGGAAATATTTTGCATGAATTGTCTTTCAGATTGGAATTATATGTTCGTTAAAATCGGCGTAGTTTACTTCACCTTTGAATGGATGTAAAATAAAAAGAATCATGGAATAGGTAAAAATAGTCTCGAATGGGTGATTCATTGTAAATTTTAATAATCATGAAAAAAATTCTTTTAGTACTCCTCATTTTTTCTTCTTCAACCTTTTCACAATCCAGTGTAATAGAGGAAGCAGGGTATATCCTGGCCCAACAGGCTGCTTTCGGGGGATTAAGCTATTTGGTCACCAAAGAAAAAGTTTACGGACATCTCCTTGTGGGTGCAATTGATATATTTTTTGTTTACGCTGGGATTCAAAATGGATTACAAAAAGAACTCGATGCCCAGCAGATTGGCTATTACTTGCTATCCACAGGCTTCCTGGCCAAAGCTGGTTATGCAACTTATTTTGGGAAAAAACATTCGGACAAAAAACGATTTTGGGTTAACTATGTGGCTTATAATGTATTGGTCTATTCAGGATATTTTTTGGATTCCCTGAGCGGGCCACCAACTGGTTAATCTATCCTAGTCCCTTCATCGGGCTGAACGATATAGGCTTTTCCTCCAACTTTTTTAATCGCTTCTGCCACTTTTTCAGGATCATGAGGCGCATAAGCGAACATACATCCGCCACCGCCGGAACCATTGATTTTTCCACCAAGCGCCCCTCCATTTAAAGCAGCATCCATCATGGATTCGATTTTGGGTGTGCTCACTTGAAGTACATCCCGTAAAACTTCATGGTGATCAGATAACAGTCGGCCGATGGATTCATGATTAGGATTATCTTTTTCTAATTCCGCTAAACCCTCATACAATAAATTTCTATTCCCAAGTGTACCATTAAATAGTTCAATTTCATCTGAATCGAGATCGGACAGATTGGCACTTTCATCCAAGTTTTGCATTGTTGAATCTGGGTTTTTATTCTTTAATTTTTGAATGATATCAATTCTTGAATCCCGACAACGTCTTAATATTTCGATGGTACCTTTCGGCTCACAAGAGTCGCCTAAAACAAATGATCCCAAGTTTGTTTTTAATGAACGAATGGAAATTACTGGTTCAGATTCCAAATAAATTAAATGCCCCATTGCAGCGGTATATTGATCCATCATACCACCCGGTTCATTGAATTCGGCCACTTCCGCCATATATGCCAATTCTCCAATTTTCTGCTGATCCCAATTCGCAGGCTGGTCAGCCATTTTTGATAAAAAGTGAATCCAGCTTACATTGATGGCCGAAGATGAACTGGTGCCGGCGCGGATGGGAATGTCACTCGACAATTCACATTCAAACCCTGAAGAAAATGTTAACCCATCTCTATGACATATATTGATACCACTTTTAAAATAATCACGAGGTTTTGTATATGAAAGGTCATCCAATGAAAAGGTCTCAATCTCATTTAGGTCCGGTTTATGGATGATTACTTGTTTGTCACTCCTTTTGGTACCTTTTATCCTTGCTCGCAGGGAAATGCCCATAGCAATCACAGGCAGTCCAAGGTAATCCTGATGTTCGCCAAAAATGCAAATTCGACCCGGTGTACTTATTTCCATACTTTGAATAAACCTATAGACGCGAACACGCCCAGTCCTACAATAAGCAACCCGCTGCCCGTCTCGCCATATATCAATTGTCCCACACCAAGTAAAAATCCATAAACGGCAGTACACCCGAGCACCATTGACAGGATTCCTTTCGGAACGGGCCAAGGTTTACCGGAAATCCCGCTGCTATATTTTGACCAACCGGGACCACCAGGGTTTACTTTCTTAACAAAATTCAGCAATGTTTCATCATCATCCGGCGGAGTGAAGTATGTGGCAATGATCCAAACAATTGTTGTGAGTATGGCGCCAATAACGATCTTTTGCCATCCTTCTAAACTTGAATCGCCAAAATTAAAATAGCCAGCTATAATGATAGAACTGATCATGGCTACGATCTCTGTGTAGGCATTGATCCGCCACCAGAACCAACGGAGTATGTAAATCAATCCTGTACCTGCACCAATCATGAGCAATAAGGTAAATGCCTGCCCTGCACTGGTGAGCATAAGACCTAAGCCAGCACCCATTATAATGGATAAAATGGTAAAGAGGCGACCAACATTCACTAAATGTGATTCTGAGGCATCAGGCTTAATGAAGCGGTGATAAAAATCATTCACCAAATAACTGGCTCCTAAATTCAACTGTGTACTCATGGTACTCATGAATGCAGCAATCAATGAGGCGGCTACCAGCCCTAACAATCCCGGTGGAAGAAGTGTCAACATTGCAGGATAGGCCACATCGTGGCCCAGTTTATCCGCCGGTAAATTGGGAAATGCTTTTTGAATATCACTTAATTCAGGGAATACAATCAAGGAAGCAAGGGCAATTAAAATCCACGGCCATGGACGTAAAGCATAATGGGCCACATTAAACAGAAATGTTGCACCCACTGCATTTTTTTCATCCTTGGCAGAAAACATACGCTGGGCGATATAGCCGCCACCGCCGGGCTCCGCACCGGGATAATAGCTGGCCCACCATTGGACAGCCAAAGGCACCAGCAAAACAGGCACCCATGCATTTGGATCAGACATATCCGGAATCAAGGCCAGTTTATCAGATACATTTGCATGTGAGATCAGATTAGATAGTCCACCAATTTCCGGTAATCCCAGAATATAAAACATGCCCCATATTGAGCCGATCATGGCCAGGGTAAATTGAATAAAATCTGTGATGATAACTGCCTTCAATCCGCCTAATGCTGAATAAGCCAAAGTAATAGAGCAGGCAATGGACATGGTAAGCCAACCGGGCCAACCCAGAACAATTTCACCAAATTTGATTGCAGCTAAACTCACTGCACCCATGACCAATACATTGAATATCAAACCCAGATAAAGGGCTCGAAATCCTCGCAAAAAGGCAGCTGCACTACCACTGTATCGTAATTCGTAAAATTCAATGTCAGTCAATACTTCAGAACGACGCCACAAATTTGCATAGACAAAAACCGTTAACATCCCAGTGAGTAAAAAAGCCCACCAACCCCAATTCCCAGAAACACCATTTTGCCGAACCAAATCTGTCACAAGGTTTGGTGTATCGGTGGAAAAGGTGGTGGCCACCATGGAGACCCCCAATAGCCACCAGGGCATATTTCGACCCGCTAAAAAGAAGGATTTTGTGTCCTGACCTGCTTGGCGCGACACCCAGAGGCCGATGAGAAGTGATAGGGCGAAATAGGCGCCAACGATGGTCCAGTCTAGTGTTGATAACGTCATATGTTCTTTTGATTAATTGTTTTTAATACCGATCATCCAATCCAAAGATTGGCTGATTGGTTTTCCATTTTCCGCGAGTGAAATCAGGGATCTTCACTGAAGTGCTATTCAGTTTTATAGATTTTTCTGACAGAGGTACGATCACGCTCATACTAACAGCGTCATAGACATCAATTACCGGTTGTTGATTTCCCTTCAATGATTCTACAAACGCTCGGACAATAAAGAAGTCCATGCCCCCATGACCTGCACCGGATGCATCTGCCTCATACTTTTTCCAAAGTGGATGGTCAAATTCTTTCATGTATGCTTCATCGGACTCCCACCTGTGTGATTGGGGGCTCCGTCCTTCAATGTATATTGAATTGTTGTCTTTCATCCATAATCCTCGAGTACCCTGAACTCGAAAATTAAGTGAATAAGGTCGTGGTGAATTAGTATCATGACTCAGCATAATGGTTTGGCCATTTTCACATTTTATTACTGTGGTGATCACATCACCCAATTTAAATTCCACTTTTGCATTGGGATGATCCTTGCCTCCATTATCCACAACATATTTGTGCAGTCCGCGTGCTTGGGTTGCTGTGGATGTGAGGTGTACCATCCGATTTCCACGGTTGATATCCAGCATGGGACTTACCGGTCCTAACCCATGTGTTGGATACAGATCTGCGTTACGATCGACAGAATGTTGTGTTCGCCACGCTGCTTCTGAGAACCCTTTCTCACCAAATTCCACACCGCCACCATAACCTTGAACACCATCATTGAATTTGACATGGCGAAGGTCATGTTGGTATCCTCCTTGGCAGTGAAGCAATTCACCAAACAATCCTTGGCGCACCATATTCAACACGGCCATGATATCCCTCCGGTAATTCACATTTTCCATGATCATACAGAGTTTGCCTGTTTTTTCAGATGTATTCACCAAATCCCAGCATTCTTTTACAGTGAGTGCAGCAGGAACTTCCGTGCCTACATGGATGCCATTCTCCATGGCCGCAATAGACATAGGATGGTGCCAGCGCCAAGGTGTAGCTATATAGACTCCATCCAAATCTTCATTGGAAACCATATTGCGAAAATCTTCAGGGCCATCATTGTAGATTTTGGGTGCAGGGCGGTCTTTTTTATCAAAAACTTTTAAAGCCATATCAATCATACGGTCATCAATATCACATATGACGGGGACGTCCACGTCGGATCGATTCAGCAATAGCCCAATCATTCCCTGTCCACGAAATCCTGTTCCAATGACCCCAACACGGACTTTTTCGGAAGACCCAAAGAGTTTATTGGGTATAATTGTTGCTGCCATGCTGGCAGTTGCGATTGTTTTTATAAAATTTCGCCTATGGATTTTATTGGACATAAAATTTCCTCATGGGTTTAGTTTCAAATCTTTTATATGAAATCGAACTGACAATATATAGGGGCTCTCCCCTTCTTTCCAGTGACCGTAAGTTGTAGTTACAATATCACCCGTGGGTAATATTTCCACACCAGGATATGCACAATCCCATTTATGTTTATTATCTTTGATTCGAATTCGGAATTCTCCCGGTTTCCCTAGAACGATGTCATTAAAAGTACCAACCCATCCTATCCAATCTCCTTGTGTAGGACTGTTAGGTGCAGTATCCCTAAATGATATAAATAAACGTCCATCATCTAAATATTTTCCAGTATGACGATCACCAGTGAGTTCCCGTGGCAGTTCCTTTGGTTCGCTCCAAGTCTGCCCTTCATCCTGTGAATACATCACATGGGAATTTTTTGTACGACTATTTTCTCTTAACAAGATTGCCATTTGGTTCCCATCTGGAGAACGAATGAGACCTGGCTCACAAAGTTGGATTTCGTTATTTTGATAAATTGGGAGTGGATGAGACCAAGTCAGTCCACCATCGATTGAATTGGTTTGGTAAAGTGTAAAGATACCGGTCCATTTTCCATCTTTCGTAAAAAATCGTCCATCATCATGAAACATGGCCATATAATGCCCCGGTTTTTTTAGAGGTTCAACAAATCCCATAACGACTATACCGCCCCAATCTCCCGCAGGATGCAATGGAGACCAATTAAGGCCATCATCTTCGGAAATGGCCAACCGTGCCGGATACAACCCGGACCACATGATGAGCCGTTTTTCGCCTTCTTTACCGATGACACGATGAATCGTTGGCACTTCTTTGCTGGTGGACCAATTGGGAGGAACCGGAAGCCTGTCAGACCAAGTTTTTCCACCATCTTCACTCCGTTTATAAACAATCGCTCCTTTACCGTGGCCTTTGGGATAAACAGTCAAAATGGTTTGACCATCTTCCAATAATACTGTGGTGGGATGACCCAAGTAAACACCCTCTTCCCGATCAACGGTAGTTTGAAGATCGGTGCGATTGTCTAAATCAATGGTTGGGATAGAAAAAGGAATTATCTCTGAACTGGATAAAATAGATATTTGAGTTAGTATTATAATAAATTTTCTCATCTTAAAATAAATCCATCCTTTAAGGGGTCACTTGGATTGATCCAAAATGTATTTTTACTAGTTATAAATGCATCTCCTTTTACTTCCGGAATAACTGCTTCGTATAATCCCATGGTGGTGGTTGCCATCACCTTCACACAAAAGGTTGAACCAATTATACTTTCGATTGTAATGGATTCATTTATACCAATCTCACCACGGGCATGATGGATAGCAGCTCTAGCGCTCACACCAGTCCCTGTTGGACTTCGATCCATTTCCCCTTCGGCAAAAATACAAACATTCCTACTGTGATGATTAGGGTTTTGGGGAGGAGATGTGAAAATAGTTCCATATAAAAAATTCATTTCCTGCTCAAATGGATGATTCATTTCAACTGAATCCATGATGGCTCGTTTAATTTTCATTCCTGTTTTAATGAGTTGATTTTGATCTTTTTCAGTGCAGCTCAATCCAACTTGATCCACATCCACAAACGCATAAAATGCACCGCCAAAAGCAAGGTCATATTGGATGGTTCCAAGCCCGGAAACATCCACGGTAGCATTTAATTGTTGAACAAAAGATTGCACGTTGGTAAATCCAACGCCAGTGATTTCACCATTTTCAACTTCCGCATAGGATTCAATATAGCCGGAAGGTACATCCATTCCTATTTTTGTGATGGGTTCTATTTTTGGAATGAGTCCTGTTTCCACGAACACTTTTGTTAAAGCGATCACCGCATGGCCGCAACCGGTGGAATAACCTTCATTGTGGATAAAAATGACTCCAAATTGGGCCTCGGGTGTATCCGGTTCAACAATGATGGCGCCGTACATATCGGCGTGACCTCGCGGCTCCCACATAATTGCTTTTCGAATTCCGTCGTGGTTTACCTTTGCATCCGCACGCTTTTCTAAAAGTGTTTTCCCTTTGAGTTTGGGGTAACCACAAATCACAATCCGTAAGGGTTCACCACTGGCGTGGGCGTCTATAGTTTGAATCTCCCGCCAATTTGCGGGTGGAGACCAATCGGATAAATTTGAGATGTCGATCATATCCCTATTTCGCAATTATTGATAATATGAAATATATCCCAACTGTCACTCCAATTATCGCCATGGATGCATTCTTGGCTGATCCCCAAGGCGTCATATCCACAGGTGCAGGATCCCGTTGATCGCTGATGGCAATTTCTTCAGCAGTTTTGGGCTTTAATTTTCCAATCAATAGCATAACCAGAATAGAAACGACAAAACTAATAAAATAGCCATGTAGCCAGTGCAGGTCCCCATCCCCATTGGCAAAGAATTGGGGGACATCTTTAATATTAACGAATGTGAAAAATGCGTAGGCCACCATTCCCACAATCATACCCAATTTGGCTGCAATCGCCGGTACAC
The DNA here is from genome assembly GCA_001577025.1 of Fidelibacterota bacterium TCS55. Classification (GTDB taxonomy): domain Bacteria; phylum Fidelibacterota; class Marinisomatia; order Marinisomatales; family TCS55; genus TCS55. The sequence goes on from LSCF01000014.1 coordinate 11,331, forward strand.
GTTTGGTGGTAATCCCTAACAAAAATATTCCAATGATGGGCACACTGTAGAGTCCATTCACTTTTTGAAGGTATTCAAATATAGACTGCATTTGATCCAAGAGCGGGGCAATAAAAATCGACGCAATGGCCAATGCGATACCAAACTTTTTACCTGTAGAAACGATTTGATCTCCGCTGGCTTCTTTATTGATATATCCCTTGTAAAACTGGAGTGAAAACAGTGTAGATGCACTATTTAGCGCTGAATTGAACGAACTCAAAATGGAACCCATCAGTACCGCTGCGAATAACCCCAAAGACCAATCTGGGAGGACGTGACGAACGATAGCGCCGTAAACCTGATCTTGTTTGTCAATGGTCAAATCCGTCATATGGAGGGCAATGATTCCCGGAAGGCAAAGCATTATAGGGCCGACCAGTTTCATGGCGGATGCAAAAAGAACCCCCTTTTGTCCTTCCGCTAAACTTTTTGCTGCCATTGCCCGCTGGACGATCACTTGGTTTGTAGACCAGTAAAAAACCTGGATAAACATCATGCCTGTAAAAAGGGTCGGCCAAGGAACGGAGACCACATTGCCATCAATATTCGTATTCGTCAATGGCGTGAGATATTGGGGATTGTTTTCTTTCAGGGCAGCCAACCCGGCAAAGAATGAACCATCACCTAATGCGATCAACGCTAAGAATGGAATTGCTAAACCACCAACCAATAAACCAATTCCATTGATGGTATCACTAACAGCTACAGATTTTAATCCCCCAAAAATGGCGTATGAGCTGCCCAAAATGCCGATGGTGGCCACCACAAGCCATAATGGTATATTCAAATCAAACATACCGATTAACGCTAAAGATCCAGTATAAAGGACCACAGGCAAAAGGACTGTAACATATCCAAAAAGAAATAAACCCGAAACCATTGAGCGCGTAGTTTTGTCAAATCTTTTCTCAAGAAATGCTGGTGTGGTTGTAAACCCACTGGCGAGATATCGTGGTAAAAATACTAATGCTGTTGCAATCATAGCAAATGCGGCTAAGGCTTCCCATGCAATTCCCACCAATGCTTTATCTCCAAATACGGCTCCATTTAATCCCACCAATTGTTCTGTAGATAGATTGGTGAGCAGTAGTGATCCTGCCACTACGGGCCATGCCAATGCGCGGCCGCCGGTGAAATATTCTTCGGTAGCATTATCGGACTTTTTCATTTTATGGACGATTTGATAGGTGAAAAATCCCACGGCACCTGTAGCTAGAATGAATGAAATGATTGAAATGGTATTCATTATTTTATCCTTAAGAGTTAGACCAAGAATAAGATATTTTAGGACTAGGTTTATTTAATTTTCTTTTTAGATATTTCATTTAAATCCTCTCCATCTTTAAATGGAATGAGCGTAAAGGAATAATTATATTTTCCGGGAAACAAAGAATATTTCTTGAGCGGTTTTGCGCCCCAACTATCATCACCACCCACACCCATTTGTTTATAATCAATGAGCCAATCCACATGATCTTTCGGATTTAAATCCAATTTACCATGTCTTTGACTTTTGGGCACATAATCCAAATCACTATATGGGTATTGATGAACACTGGCATCAAAAGTAGGCAACCCCTTCGCCATCATTCCTATTTTGCCATTGGAAACTGCCATCCAATACACATCGGTTTTATTTCCTGTTTCTTGAGGTCGAACATAAGGGAATGATTGTTCCCACACCGAACCGGAATAGTGTCCTATAGCAGCGGATGTCTTTCGGTCCCAATAGGATTCATGGGGGCCACGGCCAAACCATTTTACATTTTTAAAATCTCCCGGCAATGAGAATTTCATTCCAATCCGAGGAATTTCTGACTGGGTAGAATCAGCAACGACTACGGTTTGTTCAACCTTTATTGCACCATTTCCAAAGACATAATATTGGGATTTAATGATGGTACCACTCAATGTATCTTCACTGACCATGAGGACTTCGGCTGTATTATTTTTAAGGGCACTATAGACCACATTTGTTTTCATCCGTGCGCCCGCATTTTTCCAAATTTGGGTACGGGCTGGCATCCCATTCCCCAGGTCATTATCATTGGGCGCACGCCAGAAATGACTTTCAGCCGGTTTGTTAATGAGAGCCTCACCGTTCACCACATATTCAGATATTTGTCCTGATGCTCGACTCAAAATAACTTTGAAGCCTTGACCATATATTTCTGCCCCTTTATCATTTTTAAAGAGGTTCAGTGCAGGGAGTTCTGAAGCATCTTGCGCAATTTCTTCCCGATATATGGGTAGTTCAAATTGATCCCATGCCACCAAATGATTTTTTGGTACCAATGGTTTTTTATACTTGGTCTTTGCCTGAACGGTTAAATAATACCTTACACCTGGCTTCGGACGGATATTGGATAAATTAAATTGGAGTGATCTGGATTCACCCGCATTCAAATCCAAAGTACCGAACCGACCGGATGAAATTGTTTTATCATCTCCTTTAATGAACCAGGAAAAGGTGTAGTCGCTTAAATCAATGAAGTCAAAATCATTGGTAACTTTTACACGGCCCCGTTTCAAATTATCGGCATCAAATCGAATGGGCTGATACACTTTTTTTACTTCATACATATGCGGATTTAATGAGCGGTCTGCAGCCACCAATCCATTGGCGCAAAAGTTGGAATCATTTTCAGCATATTCAGTACCAAAGTCACCTCCGTATGCCCAATAGGATTTACCGGTCGAATCGGTTTTTAGTATGGTTTGGTCCACCCAGTCCCAAATGAAACCGCCCTGCACATTGGGATACTTTTCAAATGTTTCCCAATAATCAACCAAATTCCCCACACTATTCCCCATGGCATGAGCGAATTCACATAAGATTTGGGGACGATTGGTAACGGTGTCTGCAAATGCAGAAATTTCATTTATATTATCGTACATAGGGAAAAAGACATCTGAATGAGCATTATTCCTAGCCGGCTCATAGACCACAGGTCTTGATGAATCCTTGCCTTTTAGAAATTCATACAACTCTACAAAGTTTTGACCGTCACCAGCCTCATTCCCCATGGACCACATAATGATGGATGGATGATTTTTATCCCGTTCAAACATGCGATTCCCCCGGTCTATCCACTGGGCTGTCCAAGAGGTATCATTTGAAATAAAACCATATTTCTGCTCATGGAATCGCATACCGTGGGCTTCAATATTGGCCTCATCCACCACATACAAACCATATTCATTACAAAGTTCGTACCATCGCTCTTGATTAGGATAATGGGAAGCACGGACTGCATTAATATTATGCTGTTTCATGATTTGGATATCCTTTACCATGGATGCTTCTGTGATGGATCGCCCCACAACCGGGTCCCACTCATGACGATTCACACCACGAATCATGATCGGTTTACCATTAACCTTTAATTGACCGTCACTAATCTCTACTTTTCGAAAACCCACTTGCTGCGTAAAGGATTCAATCACCTCACCTGCTCCATTACGTAATGACAATTGGAGACGATACAAGTTGGGCTCTTCTGCAGTCCATGTTTTTACGCGCTTTACAATGGAAGCGATCTGAATAGAGCTCATTGAATCACTGGGTACTGATTTTGTGGAGTCGAATACCACCCGATTTCTTCTTAAGGGCTCTACCAATTTTGCCTGAAGGGTTAATCCGCTATCAATTATTGATTGCTCTAATTCCACATCCACAGAAAATAACCCTGTACTATAGGTGGAATCCAAATTTGCACGAACAAAGAAATCATTTATTCGAGATTTGGATCGTGCATAGATGTAAACATCACGTTCCAATCCGCTCGCGCGCCATGTATCCTGCCCTTCTAAATATGAGCCATCCGAAAAGCGATATACTTCTACAGATACACTATTTTCACCTACCTCTACAAAATCAGTAATGTCAAATTCTACCGGCGTTTTGGACCCTTGGCCATATCCAATTTTTTCCCCATTCACCCAAACATAGAAAGCGGACCGTACGCTGCCAAATCTTATAATAATTTGGCGATCATTCCACGTTTCATAAATAGTAAATGATTTTCGATAAGCGCCAACGGTATTGTAATCATGGGGAACAAAAGGCGGGTTGGGTGTAAATGGATACTCCTCATCCAAATAAATAGGAACGGACCACCCTTGCAATTCCCAACTTCCCGGGACTTTAATTGTCGACCATTCTGAATCATCAAAATTGGCTTTGTAAAAGTTTTTTTCTCTATCGTTGGGATTGGGAGAAAAGTTGAATTTCCATTCACCATTTAAAGATTGAAAATATTGTGATCGATCCGGATTATTTTCAATCGCCAAAGCTTCTGACTCATAAGGGAAAAAATGGGCTCTTGGCTTTTCTTGATTGATTTGGAAAACGGTTGGGTCTTCCCACTCGGTTCCTCGCTTAGTTTCACATCCCAGCCACAAAACGGCCATCAATAGGGGAAGAAGAATGGTATGTTTTTTTATCAAACTCAGGATATTTCTTTAAAAATTGATGTCAAATTAAACACCAATTCATCCGCATTTTCACGTGTAAAAATTATGGGTGGTTTTATTTTTAGTACATTGTGGTCCGGACCGTCTGTACTCATGAGGATGCCCGCTTCTTTCATCCGATTAACAATCGTGTTTGCTTCTTTCTCAGCGGGTACCAATGTATGATGATCATTCACCAACTCTACACCAATGAAAAGACCAAGACCTCGCACCTCACCAATCAATGGATGATTAATTTTATTTAATTCATTCAATAAATAATTTCCCACATCCAAAGCATTATGTTGGAGATCTTCATCTTCAATCACATTCAAAACCGCATGACCCACTGCACATGAGACCGGATTGCCGCCAAATGAATTAAAATATTCCATCCCATTATTAAATACTTCTGCAATCTCTCTGGTTGTTACTACCGCCGATAAGGGATGTCCATTCCCCATGGATTTACCCATGGTCACAATATCCGGAGTAACATCACAAGTTTCAAATCCCCAAAAATGGGATCCCATTCTACCAAAACCGATCTGGACTTCATCTGCAATACAAATGCCCCCAGCTTGTCGGACTAATTCAAATGATTTCTTCAGGAATCCCTCTGGCAGCACCAATTGACCGCCGCATCCCATGAGCGATTCCGCAATGAATACGGGCTTACCGCCATCCTTTTGTTGAATATAATCAATTGCAGTTTGAACTTCGTTCACATATCCAGTTGATGCATCTTCACCGCGATGTTTTCCACGATATAGATCGGGCATGGGTATCGTATGTACAAAGTCCGGTGCACCTGCGCCCCCGGGGCCATCATGCTTATAAGGACTGATTTCAATCAACGAAGATAGATTGCCATGATAGGCTGCATCCAACACAATGGTCTGTTTACTTTGGGTATAAAGTCGTGCCATTCGCAGGGCCAAATCATTGGCCTCACTACCGGAATTGGTAAAAAAACATACATCCAATCCATTAGGCAATTTATCCGTTAAGGTTTTAGCATAATTAACAATGGTTTCATTCAGATAGCGCGTATTGGTATTTAGTTTTTCATATTGCTGTTGTGCAGCTTCAACGACTACAGGATGGCAATGGCCCACATGCTGAATATTGTTTACAGCGTCTAGATATCGTTTACCTTCTGCATCAAATAAATATTGTTCTTCTCCACGGACAATATGAAGTGGCTCTTGATAGGATACACTAAATGAAGGACCAAGATGGCGTTTCCGAAGTGATTGGATTGTTTTTATATCAAGCATTTCAAGATTCAATTTATGGTTACCACAATTTTAGATGATAAAGATTCTTGGTCTTCTTTTTCTAATTTTCGTAACAACGCCCATGCTGGTACTTGTGATATGGATAAATATTTATTTTCGGGGTATAGTTTCATTCGCCATGCGGCCATGGTTACGGATATACACAGACGAATACTCATTAAATATATTGCTGATCTTAATTCGAAATCATTTAAAGGAAAATTTTCATGATATCCTTTCAATACCTTTCCCATAGAGTGGATGGGGTCGGCTGACCCTAAACCAACATAGGCCATACAGACGGCCGGTTCCGCTACTTGATATGAATATACCATATCTCCAAAGTCGATTATCCCCGTTGTATTGCCATCAGCATTCACCAGTACGTTATGGTCATTCCCATCATTATGAATGACCATTTTTCTAAGATGCATTTCAATAGGAGTGACTTGAGATTCATAAATATCTAAAAAGTGAGAAACTGTTTCTTGATCTGATTGATTTTCCAAATATTGGAGTCTGGATCGAATCAATTCGACCGATTGTGCATCCCAGTGAAATTTACGATCTGCTGCCCGATGAGAGAACCCTTCCAATGCACGATTAAGTCTGGCTAAAAATCGTCCGAGCTTTTCGAATGCATCATCATCTAAATTTTGATCTTTTAAAAACTGGCCTTCCAAATATTCGAGTAATCGGACAAAATATTTTTGACCATCTTTTTCAATGGTTTTGATCTCCCCAACCTGCAGGGGGACGCCTATATCCGGATCATTGGATTTAATGTGCAATGTCGCCTCATTCTGCATTTCAAGGATTTGCCAATCTTCAGCTGTATTCGAAACTTTCAGCACATATTTTTGACTATTATTAGCGGAGATAAAAAAATTTTGATCCCGGTCGCTGACCAAAGATTTTGCATTCCCAACGATATTAAATTGGGATAAAAGAATTTCCTCAACTTCTACATTAGAAAATGATGGAGGTGGCGTTTGAAATACAGACATGATGGTTTAAAATTGGTTTAAGCACCGATATTATGCTTTATAGATCAACAATTTGTACGATTTAAACTTAATAAAATTTTCACCTGTCAGTTTACCAGAGAACCAAACATGATTAATACGGTTCAGTTTTTTCTGGAACTTCCATTTTATCAATTTTGTCAATTTTGGATATTTATAATTCAAATATCCCCCGGTCATTTCAGAAATGGGTTCGGCCACATCCGTTAACAGTTGATTGAGAAAGTCATATGTAGGTGCCGTTTCTTCGGTAATGTCCAATTCACAAGTCAGCTTTAAGTTTGATTCTCCAATGATTTTTTCAAAATAGTCCAAACGGTGTCCACCCCGCATTGGACTTTTCCCCGGGACATTTTTATGAAATACATCGCAGATTAACAGGTGTCCATTGGGGGATAATAACTTTTGAATCTTGGGAATAGATTTATCCATGGGGATATATTGAAAACTTTCACTGAAAAGAATCAGGTCGTATGATACATCAGTTTCTACTGCTTCAAACTTGCAAATATGGATTGTTGAATTTTCATCCAATTTTTCTTTCACTCTTTCTGCCAAAAATTCACTGGGAATGACACAATCTACCTCATAACCTAAACTGATCAATTTCTTCGCCAAATTGCCCGAACCGCTTCCCACATCCAATATATTTTCAACACCTTCAGGAATGTGGTCAATAATGAGTTGAGAATGCCTTTGTTGTGCTTCAGCAAAATTTTGAGCGGTGGCGGTTTTATCATGAGGCCAGTACCCATAATGAAGGTCTTCGGTCTCCATGAAGAACTTCCCGATAAGAAGGCCTACATCTAAACCGACCACTTTTGAATTATGTTTATTCATTTGGACTATACCACATCTTCATTTTGAAGAAGGAAACGATAGATTGGAAAACTGGAGTGATGGAAAATTCCATCCCCAACAATTTATTGTGTTTACTTTGAAAATTATTTGGTTGATGTCCCAATCCCTATTGATAATATCTTAATGAAATTAATTCACCAAGGGGAAGGGACAAAAAAGAATCAATCCAAAAATCGTGGTACAGTTAAATAAAGAACGGTGCCTGCAACCAGAGCAGTTACCCCTTTCAGTGCACCAATATCCGTGGGAAATAAACCAGATTCCTGTAGCCATGAAATGATGGCAAACATAATCCCAAACGAGGAGAGATAAAGCCAAATAATTTTACGCATTATTCCCTGCCATTACGGCTTCAATTTCTTCAATCGTTCTGGGAATATGAGGACCGAGAATACGATAGCCATCTTCAGTTATTAAAACATTATCTTCAATTCGGACGCCACCAAAATCGCGGTAAGAATCCAATGCATCATAATTGATAAATTCCATATGCTTTCCCTCATCTTTCCATTGATCGATTAAATGAGGAATAAAATAAATGCCCGGTTCAACCGTGATTACAAAACCCTTTTTAAGATTTTTTGCCAGTCGTAAATAAGCCAAGCCAAATTGGTCACTTCGATCATCCGCATCATCATAACCAACCAAATCTTCCCCCAATCCTTCCATATCATGAACGTCTAGCCCTAGCATATGCCCCAATCCATGGGGGAAAAATAACGCATGAGCACCTGCTTCTACTGCGGCCGAATAATCACCTTTCATCAGTCCCAATCGCTTTAACCCCTTTACGGCGATGGTCGCTGCTTTTAAATGAGCGTTTTTATATGATTTTCCCGGAGCGCAAAAAGTAAATGCAGCCGCCTGCATATCATAAACGATATTGTAGATCTCTTTTTGTCTATCGGTGAATTGCCCTGATACTGGAAATGTCCGCGTGATATCACTGGCGTAGTGAAGGGGTGATTCAGCACCGGAGTCATTTAGTGCTAATTGGCCTTCAGCCATGATATTATTATATTCATTCATATGAAGGATCTCTCCTCTTACTGAGAATATAACGGGATAAGCTAATCTTCTACCTTGGGCTAAGGCATGTCCTTCAATTTTGCCTACAATTGCTTGCTCGCTCATACCCGGATGGGTTGACTGCATGGCTATTTTATGACATTCAGCCGTGATTTGAAGAGCAGATTCAATTTCTTCAATTTCTTCTTCCGTTTTTATGGATCGCTGCTGAATAACCGATTGAATCAATGATTTTGAAGCACCATTAGATTGTCCATTTAATAATCCATCTACAAAAAGGTGTTGGTCACCTCGATAGCAGGGTAAATGATGAACTTGTTTTTTCTGAGCTTTTAAAAATGATTGGAGCTCCTCCAATGGCAGAAATTGATCGATACCTGCCGATTGCGCCATATCAGATATTTTGGTCCGTTCACCTTCCCAAACAATATCATCAACTGTTAAATCATCACCAAACAAAATGGATTTTCCAGTTGTAACATCCATTACCAGATTCAAGTGAGGATAATCCAATCCACAGTAATATAAGAAATTGCTGTCCTGGCGAAATCGAAGCCAGTTAGATGGATAATTCATGGGCACAGGATTATTACCCGGTAATAAGATTAATCCTTCATTGAGTTGTTCACAAAGGATTTTTCTTCGATTTTGATATGTATTTGCTGAAAACATGTTTGCGAATTTAAAACGTCATTTTTCCTTATTTGAATGATTTTTTACCGAGTTCAGATTTTGTAGATATTTTGGTGATACCTATATAAACATAATGTGTATATTATGTTTATATATTACAAATATATCACACATCAGGAGAGTGTATTTATATGAACTTATGAATGAATATTATGATAATACTATCTTTTTCGACTTGCTTTAACCATAATTTTCACACATTGATAATAATACACATAATTTGAATTGTTTTCAAAATGATATCCTGCCAAATTTATGAGTAGATTATTCGAAACATAATGGTTACCGTAAGGCAATACCTGATATTTTGGAACTTTTATCTCATTCTCTAGGTACAATCTACAAAACCATGGAGGGAGTGCCGAAAGGCATTCCCTCTTTTTTTTAACCCCAATACAAAGGAGCACGCCATGCACCTAAATAAAACAGATGGATTAACTATTGGATTAATCACCATTGCCGGAATCGCAATTCTTGCGAATGGACTTCTTCGGGAGCCGCCCGTTGAATTAACAAACCCATTTCAAAATTCTGATGAGGTTGAATTAACTCTCGATATGCCGACAGATATAATGGCATTAGAAGAAGAAATTACGTCTTCAGAAAAACCAATAGAAATCAAAGTAAAAACACCTACGCTTCTCTCATTTTCAGAAGCATTCGCAGAAGCACGACGTATGAGAGGCCCCGGTGCTATTTTTGAGTGGAATGGAAAATCCTACACTACCAGTTTAGCTGAAGAATTGGTTAATCCGAATGAGTCACTAGATTCAACACAGATAAATCTTGTGATGAATCAACCACCCAATAAGTAATCGGGAGCCATGTAGAGGGGCAGTAATGTCCCTCTACAACCACCCTCCCTGAATCATATGATTAAACACATATATTACCACCATTCCAAAAATCACAAATACAAGCATCACAATTATTTTGCCTGACATTTTCCTCATAATTAAAAATGCCAGACCAATTGAATCCGCGATTGATTGGCTAAGGGGAGTATGCTAATTTTTCCACTCACATTATTTCGGTAGACTTGGGCAAACCCTTTTCCGATGGCCATACCCAAAGCTGCGCCAAATATGACATCGCTCACATAATGCTTATTATCATGGATTCGGCTTAATCCTGTAATGCACGCCAGCGCATAAGCCGGCACACCCTTATTACTTCCATATATTTCCTGGGCGATAGTGGCGGTTAAAAAACTATTGGATGTATGTCCGGATGGGAATGATCGGGTATTGGATTGGTCAGGCCGTTCCCTTCTCACTGCAAATTTCAATCCATACGTAATGATACCATTGGCAATAAAAGCATTCATTGCATATTCCAATTGGTTACTTTTCTCATCATTATTTAGAAAGGATCCCCACAATAGCAACTGACCTGTAATTCCCCAATAATCACCGACCGTTGCCAATCCATTGGGCATCAGCCCATTGGATTGAACATTCGATTGGAAAGTTTGATCATATTGTGACGCAAGTCCACTACCAATCAATCCGCCGAGCAAAATCATCTGTGAATTAGGATTAGAAATCGTTTGAGACCATCCATCTGTAACAGAAGAAAATGAAATGTGCTGTCCATTAATTGACCCAATGAATAAAAAATAGATCAATAGATGACTTCGGAATTTTAACCAATTATTCATAAAAGAAATTAAACGATCCAACATCTACTTTCACTTATGACTTATATCGAATTTTGAATAAGTTATTGATTCGATATTTAAGGAAATTACTGTGAACATCCATCCCTTGCGAGAATTATTAAATGATGAACCGCTGATGGCCGAATTATCTGCCACCTATGGTACGCCATTATATATCTATGTGAAGGATCAAATTGGCCAAAACGTTAATCGTCTGAAGCATGCGCTGGAACCCAATTTTAACCAATCCCATATTTGCTATGCGGTAAAAGCAAATAGCAATCCCCATCTTTTAAAATTAATGAAATCCTATCATCCCGAAATTGGAGGGGACTGCTCAAGCCCAGGCGAAATCTATGCGGCCGAATTGGCAGGGATTGATCCAAAGAAATGTTTATACACAGGAAATTATGAATCGGAGCCCGATTTAAGACTGGCTCTTGAAAAAGGGTGTTATATCAATCTTGATGATGCATCATCCTTGGATAGGTTGTTATCAATTGGCACACCGGAACGCATTTCGTTTCGACTCAATCCCGGATTTGGGAAAGGTACTTTTTCACAAATTACCACTGCAGGAGAAAATGCAAAGTTTGGTATCCCAGCAGAGAAAATTGTAAATGCTTATATAAATGCACAAAAAGCGGGTATTCAAAAATTTGGGCTGCAATGTATGGCCGGCTCCGGAAATTTAGACGGGGACTATTTTATTGAATTGCTCACGGCCATCATTCATAATACCAAAAAGATTGAATCAGAATTGGGAATCCATTTTGAATTCGTCAGCATGGGTGGCGGTTGGGGCATTCCATACAAAGATGAAGAAACACCCCTTGATTTTGACTCCCTTTTCAAAAATTTGTCCGATGTTTTATATAGTCATTATGAGAATAAAGATGAAGCCCCTGCACTCTGGATTGAACCGGGCAAAAGCATCATTGGCAATACAGGCTTTATATTGACCACAGTTACGGGTTTGAAAAATAGTTATAAAAATTATGTGGGTCTTGATGCTGGCATGGAGACCCTCATGCGTCCTGCATTATATGGGGCATACCACCGCATGTATAAAATTGGAGAATCGGGTAAAAGCAATGGTGCGTATGATTTTACCGGGCCGATTTGCGAAAACACGGATAGAATCGCATTTGACCGAGCTTTCCCAACCTTAGAAGAAGGTGATCTCATTGCCATTATGGATGCAGGCGCCTATGGATATGCTATGTCGCATAATTTCAATACCAGACCGCGAGCTGCCGAAGTATTGCTAGATGGACGAAACCATCAACTCATTCGACGGCGAGAAACCATAGAAGATATCTTTACGGGATGTGATGTTTAAGCGGATTTTGATCCTAATCATTTTGGTTTCAATGTTGTTTGGACAAGATGCTCAACGGAAAGGCATTCATCAAATTGAGTTAGATCACCATAAAATTTATTATTTAGAGCCGACCCACAAACCGGGTTCCACCCCTCCTATCCCTCTGAAAAAACGAGTCGATGGACCATCAAAAATTATATTTGGCTACCACCCTTATTGGTCCGGTTCAAAATGGCAAAACTATAATTATGACTTATTGACAACCATTGCATACTTCTCAGCAGAAGCCAATGCAAATGGTGACCTCACTGACCTCCATGGATGGCCTAAAACAGATCTCATAAATAAAGCACATGAGAATGGTGTGGAAGTTGTTTTGGTTGTGACACTTTTCAACAAATCTGATTTAGAAACGCTTTTGAGCAGCAGTGATAATCGGAATCGGCTCATTAATAATTTGGTAACCCAAGTTGAAAATGGAAATGCAGATGGTGTAAATATTGATTTCGAAGCATTTCCCGCTTCACAAAAATCCAATCTGGTCACTTTTGTTAAAGATTTGCGGAAAACATTGCGGGACAAGATATCTCATGCAAAAGTTACCTTAGCTACACCGGCTGTGGATTGGAACAGCGCATGGGATTTTAATGCATTGGCCAAAGAAAGTGACGGCCTTTTCATCATGGGTTACGATTATCATTGGAAAGGCAGTTCAACCACTGGCCCTGTTTCTCCCCTTAAAGATGGATCATACAATATCACCAAGACAGTGAACACGTATCTATCAGCAACAGGAAATAATGCAGAAAAAATCATCCTTGGCCTTCCTTATTATGGATATGAATGGGCGGCTAATTCCGGTAATAAAGGCGCAAATACTACAGCTTCAGGAACAGCAGTTATATATAGCAATGCAGAAAATAATGCGAAATCTTATGGTAGAATATGGGATGATGCATCTGAAACGCCATGGTATAAATACGAAAATAATGGATGGTATCAAACTTGGTATGATGACAGTTTATCGTTAGCAAAAAAATATGACTTAGCTCTATCTAAAGATTTGGGTGGCGTTGGTATGTGGGCATTGGGATATGATGAAGGATCTCAAAAATTGTGGCAATCATTAAAGGATAAGATGGCCGCGAAAACCGCACCTTCAACTCCTGTCAATCTCAATATCACTAATTTAGGGAATGGCGTGGTTACGATTGATTTTACTGGTTCACCCGTCGCTACCGGTTATTCAGTCATCCGAGTTTATCCTCTTTCATCTAAAGAAGATGATTTAGGCTCTTTCACCAGCACCCCGATTCTGCTTTCAGGCCTTACTTTAGATTCAACATATTATTTTACAATCAAAGCATCAAATGATTTTGGATCAAGTGGTGCAACTGAAGTATTGGGCGTAACACCCTCATCCAACATGCCGAAGATATTAATCATAAATGGATTTGACCGAGTCAGTGGTACAACAAACACCTATGATTTCATAAAGCAACATGGTGATGCCATTCACAAAAATGGATATACATTTGATTCAGCGTCTAATGAAGCCATCATAAATGGGAGAGTAAAGTTAACCGACTATGCAATCATAGATTGGATTTTAGGTGAAGAGGGGTCATCAACTTCATCCTTCGATGAAACAGAACAATCTTTGTTAAAAGAATTTATGAAAAAAGGTGGTCGATTGTTTGTCTCCGGTTCTGAAATTGGATATGATCTTGTTGAAAAAGGCAGTGTGAGCGATAACCTATTTTTTGAAAAATTCCTTAAAGCAGAGTATATATCAGATGCAGCAGCCGGAAAACAGGGCACCTATTCTGTGACTGGCGTATCCGGATCTATTTTCGAAAATATGACCATTACATTCGATGATGGAACACATGGAACCTACGATGTTGATTGGCCAGATGGCATTAAACCGACAAGTGATGCTTCGATCCTTTTGCATTATGAAAACGCAGAATACGATCAAAAAGGTGGTGCGGGGATTGCCTATACCGGTGGGTTTGATGGCAGTCTTTTTACCGGTGGGTTGGTGTATTTATCCATTGGATTTGAAACAATCTATCCTGATGATAGTCGTAAAACCATCATGGGTAATATACTGAGTTATCTCGATGGCACTACTACTTCTGTAAGAGATGAAGAGAATATTATGCCCAAAAGCCTAAATATCATCTCCCTTTACCCCAACCCTTCGAACCAATCTATTACCATTGAATTTCGAGTAGAACAATTTTCACCCATAGCATACCTTTCCATCACTGACCTTATGGGAAGAGAAATATATAAAATGTCTGTTCAGCCCCTTGCGGCCAAGACACAAAAATTTTCGTGGCATGGCCGGTTGCATAATGGGCAGGATGCACCAACAGGTATTTATCTCGCCAAATTATCACAAGGAAGCCAACTCATCACCAAAAAATTTACATTACTCAAATAATGAATCGATATTTCTTCTCCTTTATCATCCTCATAGCAGGATGTACAACTCCACCCCCTTCTATTTCTCCTTCTGAATTGAATACGATTCCATCTCCACCAAAAGGGAAAGTGGGCTTGGATGTTTTATTGGAAGAGCGTCAAGATTTAATCATAGGGAAAACCATCGGATTGGTTACCAATCATACCGGAGTAGATCAAAATGGAACGCCCAATTATGACAGGATTCTTGAAATGAACGGTGTGGATCTCAAGATTATTTTTTCCCCAGAACATGGGTTGTTTGGAGAATCAGCAGCGGGGAAAAAAGTATATTATAATGGCCAAATAAAGACCCTACCAACCGTGGTCAGCCTGTATGGAAATAATCGGAAGCCAACGCCAGAACAAATGAGGGGACTGGATGTGATTTTGTATGACATCCAAGATGTGGGTGCCCGATTTTATACATACATATCAACTATGGGTTTGGTGATGGAGGCCGCAGCCGAATCGGGTGTGGAAGTTATTATTCTTGACCGTCCCAATCCGATCACAGGGACAAAAGTTGAAGGGCCCATTTTGGATTTAACACATCAATCTTTTGTGGGGAAATATCCCATCCCAATTCGTTATGGATTAACGGCAGGTGAATTGGCTCAGATGATAATAGGAGAAAAATGGATTAACAATATTCCGGGAATTGATGTTGTCCTTGCAGATGGTTGGAACAGAACACAATGGCAGGACGAAACCCATCTCCCATGGGTGAAACCCTCTCCCAATATTCCTGATATTGAGACGGCCATCATTTATCCCGGCATGTGTTTATTAGAAGCTACCAATGTGAATGAAGGACGGGGAACCCAAAAACCATTCAAACGATTCGGTGCACCTTGGATTCTCAAAGAAAATTTGGCTGAAAGTCTAAACAACAATCATTTGCCCGGTGTTAGGTTTACGGCCGTTTCATTTATCCCCACAGATTTAGAGGGAATGGCCAATAATCCAAAATATGAAAATCAAGTTTGCCATGGCATTGAGATTCAAATCACAGATCGGAATACTTATAATAGCGTCGCCACAGGGATTACCGTTATTGAGACTTTACAAAAATTATATCCAAATGAATTTGAGATTAAGACATCAGGGATGAATCGATTGTGGGGAATAAATGACCATGATTTTTCGAATTACAATGAGGGTAAAGAATCACAATATTTTAAAAAAAAGGCAGAAGGATATTATCTATATGAATAATCTAAAGATTTTGATTTCAAAATTGGGATGCATATTTATTCTATCCATTTATAGTTGTACACAATCACCAATTATTTATCATGGTAAAGGTGATAGAACTACAGAAAAACAAATCTATAATATTATTAATACATCTGGCCTCTCGACCAATATAGGCGTTAAAGCTGTATCACTAAAATCCGGAAAGGTATTGGTGGACTTAAACAGCCATTCCCTTTTCAATCCTGCCAGCAATAATAAAATATTTACAGCCATTGCTTCTCTTGCCCTTTTGGACTCGGGATATACATTTCATACAGAAGTTCGTCATGAGAATAATATACTATATTTGATCGGCGGTGGCGATCCGGATCTAACTTTATCATCATTGGATTCATTAGCAACAATCGTTGCAAAAGCAAATCTAACAGTGGATCAATTAATATTGGATGATACGCGTCATGATTCATTGACCTATGGTGAAGGATGGATGTGGGATGAAGGCGCCTGGTGGTATTCAGCTCCGATCAGTGCTTTATCTGTCAATGATAATTGTGTAAACTTTGTAATTCATCCCGGAATCGTAGGTGAACCGGCACGGGTTTCCACCCATCCCCAATCTTCATATTATTCTATTCAGAACAAATCGATTACAGTAACTGATTCCACAGGTTTTGAAAAATTAAAAATCGATCGAGATTGGCAAAACCGTACAAATCAATTCACCATTACTGGGAATATAATGGATACAACCTCAACCGATACTATATTCAGGAATATAGAAGAGCCAACCCAATTTGTGGGCCATTTATTTAGAGAAATGATTTCAAAAAAGGGGATAGAAATTCAAACAATGCGTAAAAATAAAACGCCCGAATCAGCACAGCTTATTGCTATCCATACCTCACGAACTCTACCCAATACAGTTAAGAATTTGATGGTTGAAAGCGATAATCTAACGGCGGAATTATTAACCAAAACAATCGGTTTTGAATTCGATGGTCTGCAAGGCACCTGGAACAATGGGCTACTACAAATACGCGCCTTTTTATATGACAGTGTTGGAATGGATACCGCCGCATTTTCAATAAGAGATGGGTCTGGTGTTTCACGATATAATTATTCTAGTCCAAATCATTTCATCCAACTATTGACCTGGGCATATAATCATCCTGAAATAAGGGATCAATTTTTGTTTACCCTTCCTCAGGGTGGTCTAAATGGGACACTTAAAGATCGAAATTTTCCAGAGACTGTACTTGCGAAAACAGGATCATTATCAGGGGCTTCCAATATATCAGGTTATATAATTAATAAAAATGATGTAATCGTATTCTCAATTTTAATGAATGGTTTTAAAGGATCTGCAGGTCCATATCGTTCTTTACAGGATAAGATCATCAATCAACTGAGTGATATATGAAAATAACTTCCATGATTGGGCTCACATTATTCTTATTGATTTCAGGATGTACTCAATCAGCATTACAAGATCCCTATGTGGTTGTATTGGGAATTGCGCAGGATGCCGGTGTACCTCAAGCAGGATGTATGAAAGAGTGTTGTATTGGTCGCTGGAATAATCCGAGCAATCAATTGATGGTTACCTCACTTGGGATTGTCGATCCGAACTCCAAAGAAACATGGATGATTGAAGCCACACCCGATTTCCCTAATCAATTGAAAATGCTCACTGATAATAACCAAGATAAATTAGAGGGTATTTTTCTCACACATGCCCATATTGGCCATTATACGGGACTAATCCATTTGGGAAGAGAGGCCATGGGTACGCAAAAAGTTAATGTATATGCCATGCCTAAGATGGCCAAGTTTTTAAGGTCAAATGGACCATGGAGTCAATTAGTAGACTTAGAGAATATTCGGATTAATAAATTAAAAAATGAAAAAACCCTAGAACTCAATGACCGAATTTCAATAACGCCATTTATAGTCCCTCATCGGGATGAGTTTTCTGAAACAGTTGGTTATAAGATTGAAGGACCATCCAAGTCTCTTATATTTATCCCTGATATTGATAAATGGGAGAAGTGGGAGGAGGATATTGAAAAAGTGGCTTCAGAAAATGAATACACGTTGATTGATGGGTCATTTTTTGAAAATGGTGAAATTCCCGGGCGGGATATGTCCGAGATTCCCCATCCATTCATTGTTGAATCCATGGAAGTCCTTAGAGATGTAAAAGATAAATCTGGGATTCACTTTATTCATTTTAATCACACAAATCCAGTTTTAAATCAAGACTCTAGCCCAAGAAAAGATGTTTTAAATGCCGGTTTTAATATTGCAGGCTCCGGTCAAAAAATGAGTATATAAAATGTTCAAAAAGGGAATTAATACTAACATTCTTTTTATGATTGTATCCATGATGGCATGCAATACAAAACAATTGGCTCACCAATTTGGGCTTGTTCCTTTGCCCAAGTCAATTGAGTTATCCAATAAGAAAAGTAAGGTAACAAACCAGTGGTATATAAAGCATAATGGGGGCCACGATGATCTAGAAATACTTTCTGCTGAATTATCATCAAGGCTTAAATCAGAGTTTAATCTCAGCCTCTCAAATCAAGGTGATAAATCTATTTCACTGAATGTCGCATCTGATGTTACTGATATAGGTTCTGAAGGATATGAAATGAATATATCCGATGATGGGATATCTATTTACGCTTCAACACCAAATGGTGTCTTTTACGGGATTCAAACACTCTATCAGTTATTTGATTCGGATACAAACTATGAAAACGGCGTTGAATTAAGCCATCTCACGATTTTGGATGAACCCCGTTTTAAATGGCGCGGTATGCATTTGGATGTGGGTCGCCATTTTTTCGAAGTGGATTTTATTAAAAAATATATCGACTATTTAGCTCTCCATAAAATGAACATTTTTCATTGGCATCTTACGGAAGATCAAGGATGGCGAGTAGAGATTGATGCTTATCCAAAATTAACAGAAATTAGTGCCTACCGTGACGAGTCCTTAATTGGTCATTATCAGGATAAACCCCGCCAATGGGATGGAAAAAAATATGGCGG